>DAOTMJ010000014.1 GCA_035450225.1 Candidatus Hydrogenedentota bacterium | reverse complement strand
CGCCGCGAGATCCCAGGACTGGCGTCCTGGGCTATTTTCAAGGCGTCCCTACGGGTCTTCCCCGACAACGCCGCGAGATCCCAGGACTGGCGTCCTGGGCTATTCTCAAGGCGTCCCTACGGGACTTCCCCGACACCGCCGCGAGATCCCAGGACTGGCGTCCTGGGCTATTTTCAAGGCGTCCCTACGGGTCTTCCCCGACAACGCCGCGAGATCCCAGGACTGGCGTCCTGGGCTATTTTCAAGGCGTCCCTACGGGTCTTCCCCGACAACGCCGCGAGATCCCAGGACTGGCGTCCTGGGCTATTCTCAAGGCGTCCCTACGGGACTTCCCCGACACCGCCGCGAGATCCCAGGACTGGCGTCCTGGGCTATTTTCAAGGCGTCCCTCCGGGACTTCGTGTCGAACACCGTCTCATTCGACCAATCTGAAAATGTATAAACTCCCTGGACAGGCTGTCCAGCCTGTTCGCCCACGGACATGTCGTGGCTTTGGAAAAGATAGACTGGACAGTCTGTCCTACGTTTCGCGCCCGAAAGATTCCCCATGCGCGTTTAGGGCAGGTGAATACAGGCAAGAACACGGTACTCTCAAGGAAACTTCTTCGCGGGGAAAAGGAGTTTCTCCGCACCCCCTTCAAGCAAGCGACAACGAGTTGTCATGAGACCTCGGATCTCCCCCGCGGGGAATGAAAATGAGTTCTCTTGAATAATCGCGCAAGCAATTGAAGATGTCATAATTCCTTGTTTCAATTACGATTACGAGCACGATTACAAGCACGAACAGCGTGGCGGCCGGATGTATTTTCGGAATAGCACGAGCAGGAATGGGTGGAGGGGACAGGCCGTGTTATACTGGTTGTCGAACCACGGGAGGATAAATCTGAATGCTTGAGTTTTTCGATGCGGCGCGCCGCATTCTCGAACAGGTTGAAGCGACGCAGGCCGGTGCCATCGGGCAGGCGTCGGATGCGGTCGCGCAAAGCCTCATGGCCGGCGGGGTCTGGCATTTGTTCGGGACGGGCCATTCGCATTTTATCGGCGAGGAAGCCTATTACCGCGCGGGCGGCCTGATCCCCGTCAACGCGATTCTGTTTCCGGCGTTGATGCAGCACGAGGGGCCGGTGACGAGCACGAAACTCGAACGGCTTCCGGGATTGGCCCGCATCGTGCTCGACAAGGAAGACACACGGCCGGGCGACGTGATCACGATTGTGTCCAACAGCGGCAAGAACGCCGTGCCGGTCGAAATGGCCTTGTGCGCCAAGGAAAAGGGACTGGTCACCATCGCCATCACCTCGCTGAACCAATCGCGGGCGGCATCGTATGGCGCGGGGTTGAACAAGAAACTGTTCGAGGTGTGCGACATCGTCATTGACAATTGCGGCAATGCGGGCGATGCGGCCTTGGCGGTCGCGGATCTGCATGTGGCGGCGACGTCGAGCCTGGCGGGCATCGCAATCGTGGAACAGATTGTGTATGGCGTGGCGCGGCGCTTTGCCGAAGCCGGCAGGAAACCGCCGGTGTTCAAGACGGCCAATTTGCCCGGCGGCGACGAATGGAACGCGCGCATGATCGCGCAGTACGGCCAACGCGTACGCTTGAAATAGGCGGGAGGGGCCACCGTGCGCAACGAGGCGGACATGGCGGCGACGCGCATAAAGGCGCGGGCGGCGGAACTGGGTTTCGATGCGTGCGGCATTGCCGAAGCCGGAAATGTGGATCCCGAAGGACGCCTGCGGGACTGGATCGCGCATGGATATCATGCCGGCATGGATTGGCTGGCGCGAACGGCGGACCTTCGCGCGGATGTGCGCCTGAAAATGCCGGAGGCGCGTTCCGTCGTGGTCGTTGCACGAAACTATTACAACAAACGGCCGCGCAACGCCCAAGCAATCGCCCCGCCCCATGCCCAAGCCCTCATCGCGCGTTATGCTTGGAGCCGCGACTACCACCGCGTTCTTCTGAAACCGTTGCGGGCGCTGGCCGAAACAATCCGGACGATGGGTTCCGCCGCGCTTCCCCCTCCCTATATTTGCCTTGACAGCGGGCCGGTGTTGGAAAGGGCCTATGCGGCGCGTGCGGGAATCGGCTGGATCGGCAAGAACGGCATGGTTTTGCGCGAGGATTTGGGTTCGTGGTTTTTCTTGGGCGTGATTGTCACGGCGGTCGAATTGGCGCCCGACCAGCCCGTCCCGAACCGGTGCGGGGCGTGCACGCGCTGCATCGGGGCATGCCCGACGGGCGCGATCGTGGCGCCGGGCGTGGTGGACGCCCGCCGCTGCATCTCCTACCACACCATCGAGAATCGCGGAGCGATACCGGACGATATTCAGAAACGGATGGGCGAAAGGATTTTCGGATGCGACATTTGCCAGGAAGTCTGTCCGTGGAACCGCCGCACGCCCGAAACCACGGAACGGGATTTTCTGCCCCGTCCCGGATTGGCCAATTCAGACCTCGAAGACTGGCTTTCGATGGACGAAGCCGCTTTCGATCGGTTGACGGCCGGAACGCCCCTGCGCCGCGCGAAATATGCCGGTATTCGGCGAAATGCCCGCATCGTGGCCCAAAATCGGGCCACGACACGTGAATGATATTCGATCAGGCTTTTTCCGCCGGATACTTTGAATTTCGATTCGGGCGCGGGTGCTTGTTGACGTAGCGTTCTTTCTGCCAGTCCCAGTAGATGGTCTTGTCCTGCCGGTAGGCCTCGACGCCCATCTTGATGCCGGCCATGGCGCGGTACGACGTTTCGGCGTCGAGATGCACTTCGCCGCGCGTGCGGATGGCCTGCAGCCATACTTCCATGTGGCCGGGACGCGGCTGGCGCGGCACGATGATTTCTTCCTGACCGAATTCCTTCTTGAACCATTCCTTGAACTCGTCTTCGGCGGTGACTTTCATGCCTTCGCCGTCCGGCCGGATCGTGGCCTTGTGCCCGCGGATAATGGTCGGGTTGGCCTGCCGGTTGGCCATGGAGGAAGTCAGCACCACCGTGTAATCGTCGGGATAATCGAGCGTCATCATGAACGTGTCGGGGACTTCGCGGTCGTCGTGTTGAACGAAGATGCCGCCGGCGGCCGTGGCGCGTTCGGGCGCTTTCGCGTCGAGGGCGATGGTCATCGGCGCGAGGACGTGGTAGAGCAAGTCGGTCGCGATGCCGCCGGAATAGTCCCAGAATTTTCGGAACTGGAAAAAGCGGGGCTTGGAAAAGGGGCGTTTCGGCGCGGGGCCCAGCCATTGCTGCCAGTCAATGTATGCCTCGCCGGCGCCGGGTTTGTCGGTCGCGTCGGGGTCGATGTGCCAGTTCCATTCGCCGCCGCGATCGTCGGGTCCGCCGGCCGAATTGCGGCTGTAATCCGCCTGCGCCCACACCACCTTGCCGATGCCGCCCTTCTTGATGAAGGCGCGGGCCTGCCACCACCAGTCGTCGGACGATCCTTGCGCGCCGCACTGGAAGATGCGCCCCGTTTCAAGCACCTTGTCGCGGACGGCGATGGATTCCTCGGTGGTCAGCGTGACGGGTTTCTGGCAATACACGTCCTTGCCGGCTTCCATGGCATGAATCGAGTTGAGCGCGTGCCAGTGATCGGGCGTCGCGATGACCACGGCGTGGATATCGTCGCGCTCCAGCAGTTTCCGGTAATCGGTGTATGCGTCCACGTCGCGCCCGACATTGCTCTTGATCCATTTCTGGCGATAAGTCTGGCGGCGCTTGTACACGTCGCATACCGCGCGGATCTGGATTTTGGCCCCGGCCTTTTCCATGGAACAGAGTTCCTCGACATGGCTGCCGCCCATGCCGCCCACGCCGATCATGCCGATGCCGATGATCTCGTCGTCCTTGAGCAGACGCCCGGTCTTCGGCGCATGCGGGTCCGCCGGGACAATCTTTCGTTTGGACGAAGCCTCCGCCGCTTCCGCGACCATCAACCCCATGCCCGCCAATGCGGCGCCTTGTCCGGCCCGGCGGAAAAAGCCGCGGCGATTCATTTCCCGCTCCTTTGACATGCTGCAATCCTCCCAGGTTGAAAACTCCATCTGCACACGAAATCCCAGTATACTCGACGCAGGTCCATGAAATGAAACACGGAATTTGGTTCCGCGTCGGGTATGTTAGCCTTTTCGGAAAAGGAGAATTCCGCGGACGGGAGGTGTCGAATGAACGATTGGAATGGCGATCAAGCGAGTTTGGATCGGGAAATGCGGGAGTGGATCGAATCGTTCGATGCCGTCGCCGAACAGCAGGGCGCCGCCCGCGCCCGGGCACTCCTGCAAAGGTTGGCGGCCCATGCACGGGAATCGTTGTCTTATGACAACACGGTCCCTAATCCCGCCGCTTCGCCCTATATAAACACGATTCCGCCTTCCGAAGAACCTCCTGTTCCGGGCGATCGCGCGCTTGAACGGCGCATCAAGAACCTGATCCGCTGGAACGCGATGGCGATGGTCGTCCGGGCGAACCGCGAGGAAAACGGCATAGGCGGCCATATCTCGTCCTTTGCCTCGGCGGCGACGCTCTATGAAGTCGGCTTCAATCATTTTTTTCGCGGCAAGGACGGGTCGCAGGGCGGCGATCAGATTTATTTTCAGGGTCATGCCGCTCCGGGCATCTATGCGCGTGCATTCCTTGAAGGCCGGTTGAGCCTTGAACAATTGTCGAACTTCCGGCGCGAGTTGAAACCGGGCGGCGGGCTGTCGTCGTATCCGCACCCATGGCTCATGCCGGATTTCTGGGAATTTCCAACCGTTTCGATGGGATTGGGGCCGATCATGGCGATCTATCAGGCGCGGTTCAACCGATATCTTGAGGATCGCGGCCTGAAAGCGGACACGGGCGGCAAGGTCTGGGCCTTTCTGGGCGACGGAGAGACAGACGAGCCGGAGTCGCTCGGCGCAATCACGCTGGCTTCCCGTGAAAATCTGGATAACCTGATATTCGTCGTCAACTGCAATTTGCAACGGCTCGACGGCCCGGTTCGCGGAAACGGCAAGATCATCCAGGAACTTGAATCGGTTTTTCGCGGCGCGGGGTGGAACGTCATCAAAGTAATCTGGAGCAGCGACTGGGATCCCATATTTGCCCGAGACCGCGAGGGGCTGCTCCTCAAGCGACTGGAAGAAACCGTGGATGGCCAGTTCCAGAAATACAGCGTCGAGAGCGGCGCGTATATCCGCGAACATTTCTTCGGGACCGATCCCCGCCTGCTGGAACTGGTCGCAGACTATTCGGACGAGCAGTTGCGCCGCTTGGCGCGCGGCGGACACGATCCCCGCAAGGTGTATGCGGCCTATCATGCGGCGGTGAATCATCGCGGATCGCCAACGGTCATCCTCGCGAAAACCGTCAAGGGCTACGGGTTGGGCGAGGCCGGCGAAGGCCGCAACATCACGCATCAGCAGAAAAAACTGAACGAGGACGAATTGCGCGATTTCCGGACGCGTTTCAACATTCCGATAGATGACGAAGCGGTTGCCTTCGCGCCGTTTTTCCGTCCGCCGGAGGACAGCCCCGAAATGCGGTATCTGCGCGAACGGCGCGCGGCATTGGGGGGATACCTGCCCAGCCGCCGGCGATCAGGCGAACCCCTGCCCTCGCCCGGAGACGACTTTTTCGACGAGTTTTTCCAGGGAACGAGCGGGCGGCCGGTTTCGACGACGATGGCATTTGTCCGCATGTTGTCGAAACTGCTGCATCATCCCGAACTCGGCAGGCTGATCGTGCCGATTGTGCCCGACGAGGCGCGGACGTTCGGCATGGAGGCGCTGTTCCGGCAGGCGGGCATTTATGCCCATGCCGGCCAACTCTACGAACCGGTGGACGCGGACAACCTGCTGTATTACCGGGAAGCGCGCGACGGGCAGATCCTCGAGGAAGGCATTACGGAAGCGGGTTCGATGTCGTCGTTCATCGCGGCGGGCACGGCCTACGCCACGCATGGCATCAACACGATACCCTTCTTCACCTTTTATTCGATGTTCGGCATGCAGCGGATCGGCGACCTTGTGTGGGCCGCATCGGACATGCGCTGCCGCGGGTTCCTGCTCGGCGCGACATCGGGCCGGACAACGCTCGCGGGCGAAGGCTTGCAGCACCAGGACGGACAGAGCCATGTGCTCGCGATGCCGCCGCCCAACCTCCTCGCGTATGATCCCGCATGGGCGTACGAATTGGCCGTCATCGTGCAGGACGGCATCCGGCGCATGTATCAAATGCGGGAAAATGTGTTTTATTACATTACGATCATGAATGAAAACTATCCCATGCCGGCGATGCCGGAAGGCGTCCGCGAGGGCATTCTCAGGGGGTTGTACAAGTTCAGGGCGTCCTCCCTTCCCGGTGATTCGTCCAAGAAAGGCAAACGCCGCGCACACGTGATCGGCAGCGGGACGATACTGAACGAGGCGCTCAAGGCGCAGGTTATTCTGGAGGAACAGTACGGCGTTTCGGTGGACGTCTGGAGCGCCACCAGTTACAAGGCGCTTCGGCAAGATGCGCTGGAATGCGAACGCTGGAACCTGTTGCATCCGGACGAAACGCCCCGCGTGCCGTACGCGACATCCTGCTTCGACGGCGACCCCGGCGTGTGCGTCGCCGCGACGGATTACATGAAGATCCTGCCGGACAGCGTGGCCAAGTGGATGCCGCGTCCGTTCGTCACGCTCGGCACGGACGGTTTCGGACGCAGCGAATCGCGCGCGGCGTTGCGCGAATTCTTCGAAGTGGACGCGCGCTTCATCGCGCTGGCCGCCTTGACGGCATTGGCGCAACGCGGAGATATCGAAAAAGACGTGGCCGTAAAGGCCGTGCGCGACTTGAAGATTGACGCGGAAAAGGGGAACCCGATGACAATGTAAAGGAGCATTTCCGGTGACGGCAACGCCTTCCCGATGGTATGATTGTACCGGAGCGTGGACTTCAAAAGGAGGCCGATATGTCGGTTGAATTCAAATTGCCGGTATTGGGCGAGAACATCGCGTCGGGCACGGTTTCGAAGATCATGGTCGCCGTCGGCGATGCCGTGGCGATCGATCAACCCGTGATTGAAGTCGAAACCGACAAGGCGGTGCTTGAAATTCCGTCTTCCGTCGCGGGGAAAGTCCTTGAAATTCGCGTGCAGGTGGGCAAGACGGTGGCGGTGGGAGAAGTCGTGTTGGTTATCGAACCGGCCGCATCAGGATCCGCGCCCCAACCGCCCGGTCCGATAAAATCGGCAACAACCGCATCCATTTCCCCTCGAACGGCTTCACCACCGCCCGTAGCGTCTCCGGTATCGGTCGCCTTGGAACCGCCCCACCGGCCGACGGGCACGGTACTGGCCGCTCCATCGGTCCGGCGTTTGGCCGGCGAACTGGGTGTGTCCATCGAGGAGGTCGCCGGATCCGGGGCGCACGGACGCATTACGGCCGAGGATGTGCGCGCCTTTGCTCAGCAGCGCGCCGCCGGGCCGGCGCCCGATGCAACACCGGCGCTCGAGGAGCAACCGGCCCCTGGCACGGACCATGACCGGTGGGGAATTGTCGAACGGCAGCCCATGAACGCAATCCGCCGCAAAACGGCGCTGCACATGACCAATGCCTGGCGGAACATTCCCCATGTGACACACTTCGATCATGCGGATATCACGTCCGTCGAATCGTTTCGCCGGCGTTATGCGCGCCAGGCGGAGGCAAGAGGCGGCAAACTGACGGTCACGGCCATCATCGTGAAGATTCTGGGCGCCGCCCTTCGCAGGTTTCCGCGTTTCAATGCCGGCGTGGACATGGAAAACCAGGAAATCGTGCTGAAGAAATACGTCAACATCGGCGTCGCGGTGGATACCGAAAACGGCCTGCTCGTGCCCGTCGTGCGCGACGCGGATCGCAAGTCGTTGTTGGAATTGTCGGTCGAAATCCCGGTGCTGGCGGAAAAGGCGCGGGCGCGCAGGCTGTCGCTCGACGAAATGGCGGGTGGCACGTTTACGGTAACGAATCTCGGCGGGATCGGCGGTACAAATTTCACGCCGATTATCAACGCGCCCGAAGTGGCCATTTTGGGGATGTCGCGGACGCGGGTTGAACCGGTTTTTGTGAACGGCGCCTTTGCGCCGCGCACCATGCTGCCGCTGGCCTTGTCCTATGATCACCGCGTGATTGACGGCGCGGACGCGGCGCGTTTTCTGCGATGGGTGGCCGAAGCCATCGAGCAACCGCTTGCCTTGATGTTGGAAGAGTAGAATGCCGAGGAGAAAAAGTGGAGAAAGTGGACAGATGGACAGACTGGACAGTCTGTCCCACACTTCTTGCGCCAACATTTTTCGCAGGCTGAAAAGGGTGAAGCGACAAACAACGGAAGTGTGCTTTTTCGGGAGGTCATGAGCCGTGGATAAAGATGGAAAACACACGCAGGTGGCGGTCATCGGGGGCGGACCGGGCGGATACGCGGCGGCGTTCATGGCGGCCGATCTCGGGTTGCGGGTTGCGTTGATTGACCTGGACGAGCATCCGGGCGGAACGTGCCTTTACCGCGGCTGCATTCCGTCGAAAGCGCTGCTGCACTGCGCGAAAGTCATCGGCGATGCGCGGGACGCGGAGCATTACGGCATCCATTTCGGCCCGCCGACAATAGACTTCGACAAGATGCGCGGCAGCGTGGAAGCAATAGTCGGCAAACTGACCTCCGGCCTCGGACAACTGTGCAGGGCGCGGCACATCGAGTTCATTCAGGGACGCGCGAGTTTCCTGGACTCGAACACGCTGAAAATCTACACCGACAGCGGCGCAGAGACGGAACTGCGCTACGATTACGCCATTCTGGCGGCGGGATCGCGTCCGGCCATTCTCGAAAAACTGTTGCTCGACTCGCCCCGCGTGATGAATTCGACCACCGCGCTTCAGATTCGCGACATGCCGAAGACATTGCTTGTCGTGGGCGGAGGATACATCGGGTTGGAACTGGGTTCGGTGTATGCGGCCATGGGCGCCGAGGTGACGGTGGTCGAAATGTCCGGCAGTCTTCTGCCGGGCGCGGATCCGGATTTGGTGCAGCCGCTGGCGGAACGCATGGCCCTTCTCATGCACGAAATTCTTTTGAATGCCAAGGTGGCCCGAATGAAGGAAACGGAAGCGGGAATTGAAGTCGAATTGGAAGGCGAGGGAATCGCCGAAACGACACGCGCTTTCGACAAGGTCCTGATCTGCATCGGGCGCAAGCCGAATTCGAGCGGACTCAATCTGCGCGGCACGCAGGTGGAGGTGGACGAGCGGGGTTTCGTGGTGGTGGATCCGCAGCGGCGGACCGCGGATCCGGCCATTTTCGCCGTGGGCGACATTGTGGGCGGTCCGATGCTGGCGCACAAGGCCTCGCACGAGGGCCGCGTCGCCGCGCAAGCCATCGCGGGCCACAAGGTGGCCTTCGCGCCGCGCGCAATTCCGGCAGTGGTGTTCACCGACCCGGAAGTGGCATGGTGCGGCCTGATGGAAACGGAAGCGGCCCGGCAAGGGCGCAAGGTCAAGGTCGCGAAGTTTCCGTGGGCCGCTTCGGGACGCGCCACCACGCTGAACCTTGGATCGGGGCTTACGAAGATTGTCGCCGATCCGGAAACGGACGTCGTGCTCGGCGTCGGCATCGCGGGTACAGGCGCGGGCGAACTCATCTCGGAAGGCGCGCTCGCCATTGAAATGGGCGCGCTCGCCAGCGACATCCATTTGACGATACATCCGCATCCGACGCTCGGCGAGACCATCATGGAATCGGCCGAAATCATCTTCGGCAGCAGCACGCACGTATACCGGGCGAAATGAAGCGTTTCGGCAAAGCGGTTTTCGGAATAACCGTCATCCTATTATGGGCAATCGCGGCAGCCTTGGGGCTTGAACTCTTGGCCCGATGGGAATACCGAATCATCGAACGCGCCGCCCTGCGGACGCCGGCGCATCCGAATTGGAACCCGCCGCCCGGCGCCGTCGAAACACCGCCCGATGCCAATACCGGCGCTCTGCCGGCCAGTCCGGTCCTGCCCGAAGCGGAGGACCATCCGGGAACGCGTTTTGCCGCGATGAACGAAGACGATCGCATTCTCTACGCGCAATTGCGCGAGGAAACAATCGCCGTATACCGGCCCGACGGACGCGCGGAGTCCACCTATGGCCGCGAGGATACCATGCCGGCCCTCGGTTTCGATCTTCGCGACGTGCGGGACAAGGCGCTGAATGAATTGCTGGTCGAGCCCAATACCCCCGTGCTTCCGGTTCTCGAAAGCGTAATCCGCGATGCGCGCCCCGCCGCCGTCATTGCCCTGATCCCTTTGCAGGGCACAACCCCGCGCGCCGTCGAGGCATCGCTGTATCCCTTGGGAGATCGCGGGCATGAGCGCGCGGTCTGTGTTTTTCGCGACATCACCCACATGCCGCTGGCGGAGCGCACGGCGCGGTCGAAATTCCCGGACGAAGATCCCGTCTGGAAGGTTCCATGGCAGGAATACCGAAAAAATCTTACCGCGGGCGGAGTGCGGTTTACGAACAACGTGGGCTTTCGCGACGACGATGTGACGCTTCCCAAGCCGGCGGACGTCTTTCGGATTGTTTGCATCGGGGGTTCGACGACCTTGGAAGGCGGCAGCATCGAAACGACTTATCCGAATCTGGTGGAACGGGCGTTGCGCGCGCGGTTTCACACGAACGCCATCGAGGTAATCAACTGCGGCGTTGGGGGAATCGGTTCGCTGGGGGAATGCCGCAGAACGCCCGACTATATCCGTCTCGAACCGGACCTCGCCGTCCATTACAACTTCGTAAACGATCTCTGCCACAATTTCTTTCCCCTTTGGGAAGAGCAGGCATCGAAATGGCAACGGATATTGCGGCGTTCGATGTTCATCAACCTTCACGCCAACGACCGGTTGTTGCCGTCATCCCAGCGCATCGAGGAGCAGTACGGACTGCTGACCTTCCGCAATATGCGGCGAATGCGGGATGCGTTTGCCCGCCGCGGAATCGAAACGCTGTTTTGCAGTTTCGCGTTTCCGGATTATCCGAATTTGACGCGGGAAGAGCGGCGCTTTTTCGAAAGCGTTTTGCGCAAGGATTGGCAGGGACGCTATGTGTCCCTGAAAAATTACGTCCGTCTGACGGAGCTGTATAATGAACGCTTGCGCGTTTTCTGCGCGGAAACGGGGTCGCGGTATGTGCCCGTGGCCGAGAACCTCAAGGGCGGCGCGAATTACTTCACGGACATTTGCCACATGACCCCCGCCGGCATTCGCCGAAAGGCGGAAATCATCGCGGACTATTTGGCGGATCATATTGGACATGCACCGGGAAGCATGGTACGATTGAGGCGGTAAGTATCCGTGCGGATTGCGGGCAGACAGCAACACGGATTGACTGGTAAATGGAATCGAACGCAAGTCCATTGGGCAAAAGGGACAACCGCCGGGCGGCCGGGTTGGAAGCCTGCGCCTATCGGGTTTCGTCGTTGCCGCCTTTCAACTGGGAAGCCTTTGTCCGGCGAATGGGCAACAATCGTGAACTCTGCAAGCGTGTGCTGGCGGTTTTCATGCAGGACACCCCCCGCCAACTGGCGCTTCTGAATCAGGCGGCGGCCAATTTCGACATATCCGAGGCGCAGCGTGCGGCCCATTCCATCAAGGGCGCCGCGGCCAGTATCGGGGCCGAAGCCGTTCATAGGGCCGCTTACGACGTCGAGACGGCCGCGCTTAGCGGTAGCATCAAGGAAGTGCGCGAACGGCTGCCCGAACTGGAATGGGCATTCGCGTCGTTTCTGGAGACAATCGCCCGGAACTCGCTCACAGAATGAGCATGGCGTCGCCATAGGAATAGAAACGGAATTTTTCGCGGATGGCCAGCCGGTAGGCCTCGAACGTGCGGTCCTTCCCGGCAAACGCGCAGACGAGCGCCAGCAGACTCGAACGCGGCAAATGGAAGTTGGTTTGCAGCGCATCCACCGCGCGAAACGTGTACGGGGGGTGGATATACAGGCCTGTTTCCCCCGATTCCGCGCAAAACGATCCTCCGCGAAAACATGTTTCGAGCACTCGCGCCGAAGTCGTCCCCACCGCCACGATCCGGCCGCCTTCCGCGCGGACGCGGTTCAGAACGGCCGCCGTCTCTTCGGAAAGAACGTAGTCCTCGCTGTCCACGTTATGCTCTTCGAGGGTGTCCGCCATGATGGGCTTGAAGGTGCCGTACCCGACATGCAGCGTGATGGTTGCGTGCCGGATGCCCAACCGGTCCAGCGCGGCCAGCGTTTCGGGCGTGAAATGCAAGCCGGCGGTCGGCGCGGCCACCGCGCCGGGCGACCGCGCATAGACGGTCTGATAGCGGGTCAGGTCGCTGCTGTCGGGATGCGATCGCAGGATATAGGGCGGCAAGGGAATTTCGCCGATCATTTCGAGCCGTTCCAGGACATCCGAAGCATCGAAATGAACCAGGCGTTGCCCGTCTTGAACGATATCGCCCACCACGGCGTCCAGCGTCCCCGCGATTTGGACGATTGTTCCCGGTTTGACGCGTGCGGAAGGCCGAATCAGCGCGGTCCATACCCCCGGCGATCGCTCGCGCAACAGAAAAATCTCGACCTGTCCCCCGGAGGATTTCCGGCCCCGCAAACGCGCGCGGATGACCCGCGTATCGTTCATGACGAGACAGTCGCCCCTGCGCAAGTAGGCGCCGATATTGCGGAACACATCCAATTGGACGCCGCCGCTTGCGCGGTCCAGCACAAGGAGGCGGGACGCGTCGCGCGGCTCGGCGGGATGCTGCGCAATGCGATCGGGGGGCAATTCATAATCGAGTTCGGTTGTCAACATGGCCAAACGATAACATGGGCCTGCACGACACGCCAAGCGCAATTCGCCCGCATCCTTTTTCGGGTAACGATTGAACCAGTACGCGGCGGTGCGGCCTTCTACAAATCGTCAAGGCGGATCTCGCGGCGTTCGTCGGAAGATCGCCGCAGGGCGAAAGCGAATCGAAGGACATTCTTCGCCTGTTCGCCGGTAAGAAGAGGCGGCTCTTTGCCTTGTAGGGCCGCGATGAAATTTTGCGCGGCGTAATGGAAACCCGATGCCCAGTCGGATTCAATCTCGTGATGACTCCAGCCGTCGCTTGTGCAAACGCTGACGGCGGGACCGTCCACGAGATGTCCCGTGCACCGGCGGATCAGGACGATGCCGCGGCTGCCGGTAATCTCGAACCATTCATCGCACGAATAGTATTTGGACGGCACGGCGAGGTCCATGGCCTGGCAGTAATCACAAATGCCGTAGCGCGCGGCGTTCTTGTACTTCCACATAATGACCGACGGGCAATCCACAATTTTTTCCGTGTAATCTATCCATGCGGTAACACGTTCGATTTCGCCTAGCAGATACCATGCCGTTGCCCACAGATGGTGTCCGTGATCGAAGGTCTGAATTCCTCGGCCCTCCTGAATTTCCTGGAGGCGCCACGCCCATGTGGATGCCGGCACTTCCCAGCCTCCGTTCCATCGCCCGCCGATGAACTTCATACGAATCATCTGCGGCTCGCCGATGACGCCGTCGTCTATCATCGTTTTGGCCAAACGAATGGGCGGATAAAATAGATAATTGTCCGTGACTTTGAACAGCACGCCCGCATCGCGCGCGGCGTTTATCATGCGATCGGCGCTCTCAAGCGAGGTCGTCATCGGTTTTTGCATGGCGATATGCTTTCCGGCCTGCGCGGCGGCGGCGGCCATCGGCTCGTGCAGCGGTTGAGGCGTCAGAATCTCGACGGCGTCAATCGCGGGATCGGCCAGCAAGTCGCGGTAGTCCGCATAGGCGCGTCGAACGCCCCACGCGCATCGCCTGCGTTCCAACGCATCCGAATCGGCGTCGCATATCGCTTCGACGCGCGCATCTTCCAGTCCGGCATAACCGGCGTAATGCAAATCCGCGATGCGGCCGCATCCGATCAACCCTACCCGTATCATGGCCATGGCCTCCCGCTCGGTGTGTCCCATGCGAATTATCGGAACTGGCGATTCATACATCAAGCCTGCGAATCGTCATCGGGGCGGCGGAACGAACAGTTCGGTCAACAGGGGGCGGTGATCGGAACGGATCCCTTTTCCCACCCGGCACTGAACGACCGCGATGTCCGGACTGGCCAGCACGTGATCGATGCCGGTCCGCAACGGGCCGAAAAACGACGGCCATGACCCCAAGATCCCAAAACCCTGCCGCGCGTTTACAAGACGCGCTTCCCGTGTCAACGTCTTGTACAGCGGCGACCACGGCCCGCTGTTCAGATCCCCGGCCACGATAACCGGCCCGGAAATGGACCGGGCAAAATCCGTCAACGCCCGCATCTGTTTCCGATGACTTTTCGCGCGCCCGGGCAGGAACGGGGCGGCGGTATGGACGTTCAACAGCGAAACGGACCGCCCGTTCACTCTGAGTGTGGTCATGACGGCGGGAATTCCCTTGTCCGAAAGGGCTTGGGGTTCATCCGATTCGATGCGCAGGTACTGCCCCAGATCGGGGCCACCGCGCGTATAACGCGGCAGAATGGCTTTGCGCGGATACATGGCTTCGATCGGACGCAATCTTTCCGCCCAGACATCGTCCGCTTCCTGCAACAGCACAACGTCGGGCTGGAATTCGCGCACCAAGGCGATCAGCGATCCGGCATCGCCAAAATGATTGTAAACGTTTGCCTGAAGGATCCGGAGATTGGGCGTCTGCCCTTTCGGCGCGCGATTTTCGGCGGGAAGATAGCATTGCGCCAGCATTGCGGCAATGGCGGCGGCGCAAACCATTCCGAAAAGGGCCCAGCACCGCGCGGAGGCCACGACGCACGCCGCAACGCCGGTCAGCGCCAAGGCCAAGTAGCAGGGGATCCAATAGGCGGCGCCTTCCAGAAACCAGACCCCGGCGCCAAACCACGTGGCCGCCAATCCCGCGGCCACGAAGGCGATCAGGCCCTTGCCAAGAACGGAAGCAAACGTCACCGAACGGCCCGCGGATTCCATGCGCGATCAATCCGCTTCAGGCGACGCGGCAAGCGTCTGTGCAGGGACGGGATGCCCGATGGGGACTTTCCAACGTCCGGAGAAATAGTAGGCCAGACTGACCATCGCTCCGGCGGCGAGGCTTACCAGCACCGCATACCAGACGCCTTCCACGCGGCCCATGTACGAGGAAAGAATCATCGCGAGCGGCACGCGGACCAGCCAGAATCCGACAAGCGTAAACACCGTGGTCGCGGCGGTGTGGCCGGAACCGTTGATGACGCCGTTGCTGGCGAAGAGGACGGCAAACAGGAGATAACCGAATGCGATGATGCGCAGATAGGTTTTGCCGATGGCGACGACATCGGCCTCCCGCGAAAACAGGCCGATAAGCCACGCGGGCGCCGAAAACGCAAGAATGGATGCGACCAGCGTAATGGCGAGGCTCGCGGCCACGCCGTTCCGGAACGTTTCGTGGACGCGGTCGAATCGCCCCGCGCCGATGTTCTGGCCGGCCAGCGTGGAAACGGCCATGCCGATGGTCATCGCGGGCATAAAAGCCAACTGGTCAAGCCGCATGGCGATGCCGAACGCCGCCGAACTGTGCGCGCCGAACCGGTTGACGATGGCGACGACGAACAAGATGCCCAAGGACACGAGCGCCTGTTGAAGCATGGAGGGCACGCCGATCCGAAGCGTGAGGATCGTCGTAGGCGCATCAAGCCGAAGGCGGCGCCAGTGGGGCGATACAATGTGCCGCCGCCGGTGCAGATAATACGCAAGCGAACAGAAGGCGCACGCCTGCGCAAACACCGTGGCGGCGGCCGTTCCGTCGAGCCCCATTCGCGGAAATCCCAGCCAACCGAAGATCAAAACGGGATCGAGAACGGCGTTGACAAGGAGGGCGCCCGCCTGAAAATAGAGCGGCGTTTTCGAGTCGCCGACGCCACGCATCACACTCGACAGAAAGAACATGCCGAACATGAACGGCGTGCTCCACAGAAAGAGTCGCAGATAACTGACCGCAAGGGGCGCGACTTCCGGCGGCGTCCGCATGCCATGCACAATGGCGTGCGCCGCGATATGGCCGGCCAGCACGCAAGCCACGCCGACGGCGCCCGTAAGCACAAGCGAATTCTGGACCACTTGATGGAGGCGGTCGAAATTTTTCGCCCCATACGCCTGCGATACCAAAATGTTGGACGCAAGCGTCAAACCGCCCGCCACGGCCATCAGCAGGAACAGGATCGGGAAACTCACTGTGAGCGCCGCCATGGATTCGGCCCCGAGGCCATTGCCGACCCATGCGGCATTGATGATGCTGTACGCCGTGTGGAACACGCTGCCCATCAGCATCGGAATCGCAAAGCGGATCAAATGCCCCATGACGCTGCCCGTCGTAAGATCTACGCCCTGAAGCGTGGAGGAAGGTTTGACCTCGTCGAAATCCATAATGGAAAGTATGATAACGAAACGGCCCGGGGCGATTACAGACAAATCTGATTTTACGCCCGCCATCCGCATGCAAATGCGGTAGGAATGCCGCGTCTTCGATAACAGCAGGACGCCGGCCCGACGGCCGGCGTCCTTGCATTCATTCGGTGTTTTGCGTACCGGTTACTTCCTGCGGCGTGTTGCCAGCAAGCCGCCCAAAGCCAGGCCGCACGCCATCAAGCCGAGTCCGATCGCGCCGGCTACCGGCAGGCCCGTTTCGGTGACCGTCAGCGAAGCGGAGTTTACGGCGACCATTCCGTTGTCGTCTTCCACCTCGACCTGATAACTGCCGGCGTCGTCGAAGGTCAGCGACACAAGGGTGAGCGTCGGTCCGGCGCCCAGGATGTTCGTGCCGCCCACCTTCTTCCACGCATAGGTCAACGGCGGATAGCCGCCCGTCGCCGACACGCTGAAGAGGCAGCTTCCGCCCACGACCGCGGTACGGTTTGCCGGCCCCACGAGTTGGAGCGGTTCCGCCACCTGAAGCGAGGCGGTCGCGGAAACGCGTTTCACGCCGTCATAGGTCACTTCGCACCAATAATCGGCCACGTCGCCCGAGGTCAGGCTCGGTATGGTGTAACTGGGCGAATTTTCGCCGACATTCTGCACCGCTTTGGCGGCATGATTGTCGCGTTTCCACTGATAATTCATCAGGGTCGCGCCACAATTGGCCGCCACGGTGAAGGTATGCGCGCTGCCCGTATACGAGCGTGCGCTGGCGGGTTGAACGGCAAAATACGGTTCGCGCCAGTTGTACACATAGCACGTTTGCGAGAAACTGACCACACAGGGCGTGCCCGCCGTGTCGGTCAACCCTTGGCCAACCGATATGCCGACCGTGCCGTCCAAATTCGGATCGGCCAGAATCACGTACACGTTGTACACGGGGCTGGATCCGGTAATGCTGACAATGCCGCCCAATGTGCCCTGCAAAGCCACCTTGGACGCATCGAACGCCGGCGTGACCGGCTCGCTGAACACCACCTTGAAGGCGATGACATCGGCGCCGGTTTGGGCCGGAGACGTCAGCGTAAGGGTTGCATACGGAATCGTCCGGTCTATCGTGTAGGCTTGACCCAGCGTATAGTTGCCGTTGCCCAAGCCGGGGCCGCCCAGCGGCTCCAGTCCGGCGTCGAGAATGGTATCGCGATCGATGACATCGAGGCGGATGGTTCCGTCGCCGGATCCCGTGCTCACGGTAACCGTCCGCGTGCTGCCTGCGCCCGTCACGTCGAGGATCGCGGCGCCGGCGATGCCGCCGGTCGTGTGCAGCGCGAAGTCGGCCGCCACCACGGGCGAAACATCCCCGCTGAAGATCACCAGGAAGTCCACCGTGTCGGCGTTCGTTGGCGATGGCCCCGTAAGGAGCACGGCCTCGACTGTCGTGACGGCGTTCGGATCCACGGTGAACAACATCGTCTGGGTCGTCTTGTTTCCGACGGTATCGGTGGCTTCGATACTTGCCAGATGATCGCCGGGCGCCAAGGCGTCGGAGACCTTTGCATTCCACCAGATGTCGTTGAGAGTCGCAGTATAGGTGTTGCCCTCGACCGTCACGGTGACAGCGGCCACGCCCACATTGTCGGCGGCCGTGCCGCTAATCGTCGGCGTGGTGTTGTTGGTTACGCCGAGCGGGTTGATGGTGACCACGGGCGGCGTGTTGTCCACCATGAACGTGTCGCTGGGACCCGCGGCAGCGGCCAGATTGCCGGCCAAGTCGGACGCCGTTCCGCCGTTGATGTTGATCCCCAGCGTGCCGGTGCCCGAGAGGGTATCTATGGTGACGGTTCGCGTCTCGGTGCCCGTTCCGCTGACGCTCACGAGACCCGCCGCGGTGCCAGTGGCGTTCAAGGTGACATCCGACGCGCTGAGCGTTATGTTGGCCGCGCCGGTATAAGTCACGACAAAGGACACCGGACCGTTGCGTGTGAGCGGAACGGAAGGCGGTTCGATCGTGACCGGCAGCGCACCCTGAATCCAGACGATGCTGAGCACGTTGGAGGCGAGGCACGGATTGCCGGCAAGATCGTCCACGGCGCCGGCAGCCACCCTGCACGTGACCGCACCCTCGGAATCGGGATACACCGGCATCGTATACGGACCCGCCCCGCTACCCGAGAAGGAGCCCTTGGTCCCGTTGGTTACCGTCACGTCGTCCGCGTCGAAGTCGGCGACCGGTTCGTCGAAGTTGATCACGAAATCGATCGGGTACGCGTTCGTCGGCGACGCCGGTCCCGTGACGGTTGGACTCGGGGCCACGCGATCCAACGAAACGGTGACGGGATCCGAGGTGGGATTGGCATTCTGGGCGGCATCGCGGACCACGCCCGCAAGCACCTGGCAGGTGACGGGCCCATCTGCCGGAGGCGTTACCGGCAACGTGTAGGGTCCGGCCCCGCTGCCCGACAGGGCGCCCTTCGTTCCGCCGATTACGCTGATGCCGGCTTCCGTCAACCCCGTGACCGGTTCGGGGAAACTGATCGTGAAAATGATCGGCGACACACGGGTCGCCACACCGGGCCCCGTCACGGAAGGCACGGGCGCCGTTCGATCCGATTGGAAAATCAGCGATCCGGTGGCCGTGTTGCCATTCCCCGCCTGGTCCTTGGCCACGCCCGCGTTGAGACGGACGGAAACCTCGCCATCGGCAACCGGATGCACGTTGAAATGGAACACTCTCGGAGACGTCATCTCGAAGTCGCTCAACGTGGCGTTTTCCAATGTCACATCGCTTTCGACAAAATTGGGCTGGCCCGCGAACCATTCCGGGATGTCTTCGTTGAATGTCGCCACCACCGGAATGGATGCGAAATTGTTGGGTGTCGTCGCGCTCGACGACAGGATGACCGTCGGGGGCGTCTTGTCTATCGTATAAACGCCGCCGGACGAGTAATTGCCGTTGCCAATGCCGATCCCGCCCAATGGGTGGTTGTAGATGTCAATGATCGTGTCCCAGTCAACCACATCGAGCCGGATGGTGCCTTCGCCGGTTCCTGTGTTCACTGTGACGGCCCACGTGTCGCTGTCGGCGATACCCGCGACGTTGACGATGGACGCTCCGGACACGCCGGTGGTGGTGAGCGCGAAGTCGTTCACGGTCACCCAGCGGACGCCCAGCGAGAACACCACGTCGAAGACCACCTGGCTGGCGTTCGTAAAAGAAGCGTCGGCCGTCGCCACGTAACTGACCTGCGTCTCCACCGTGCTGTCAATGGCGAAATAGATCCGCGCGGTGGCCGTCCGGCCCGCCGTATCCGTGGCGGTCACGTCGGCGATGTAAGAGGTAGGCGGCGCACCGACAAGCGGCTGATCGTTGGGCACTTGGGCAATCCACGTGCCGCCGCCAAACGTGCCGGTATAGGTGTTGCCGTCCACAATCGCCACCACGACGCTCGCGATGGCTAGATTGTCGCCCACCGATCCGGTGAAGGCCGGGGTCGTGTCGTTGATAAGACCGAGCGGATTGAACGTTACCACCGGATTCGTCAAATCAACGAAGATGTCGAAGAAACTGGTGGCCGACCAGTTGCCCGCGGCGTCCCGTTCCCGTACCACGAGACGGTGATTGCCTTCCGGGAGATCCGCATCGGGCGTAAACGAGGTGTCGGTGGTTTCGGTCCATGTGCCGCTGGTATCGAGATCGTACTGATAGACGCCGTTGCCGCCGCCGCCCGAAGTCCAACTCCATGTGGGACGCTGGTTGGTGGTGGGTGGCGCGGGCGTCATCACGGGTCTGGCCGGCGGGGTCGTATCGAGGGTGATGGTGTCGCTGATGACACCGGACCAGTTGCCCGCGGAATCCTTGAATTGCGCATAAACCGTCTTCACTTCGTCGCCCGGAGAAAGAGTCCAAGGCGCGCTCGGGTCGTAGGCCTGTTCGGGATTCCACGTCACGCCGTTGTTGCTGAACCGCATGCTGCCGACGACGTTATCGTCGCTGGCCTGCACCGCCAGGATCACATCGGTTGACATGCAAAATTCGCTTCCGCCGTTGATTTCAATGAGATCCGCCGAGGGGGCCACGCGATCCAGCATGATATTGAGGCTAATCGTGTCGGTGGACCAAAGGCCCGCATTGTCTTGGTACCGCACATAGACCGTCCGGGGCCCGTCGTCGCCCGGTACGAGGTTCCATGCCTTGCTCGTGGCGTACACCTCGTCGGGAGACCAGTCCACGTTGTCGTTGCTGAACTGCATTCGTGCAACGCCGTTTGCATCGCTGGCGCTCAGGACTAGGTTCACACTGGTCGTGTTGGAATAACCGCCGGTGGCGATGGCAATCGTTCCCGTTGGAGGCGTCGTATCCCGAATCGCCTGGGCCGCTATCGGCGCCGTGGACCAGTTGCCCATGGCATCCTTGTATTGCACATAGACCGTCTTCACGCCGTCGCCGGGCGAGAGGGTCCATGCCTTGCTGGTGGCATAGGCCTCTTCCAAGCTCCACAAGGAGCCGTCAGGACTGAACCGCATGCCCACGACGCCGTTCGCGTCAGTGGCGCTGAGCGTCAGGGTTACGTCATCCGAAGGCGGATACAGGCCGTCGTCAATGGAAATCGTTCCGGTGGGCGGCACCTTGTCAATTTCATATTCTTCGCCTGTACTGAAAGGCTCCGCAAGAGGCGTCGAAAGGCCGTCCACAATCGATCCATCGGCCACGACATCCAGACGTAGTGTGCCGCTCCCGCTGCCCGTGCGGACCGTCACCAGCCGCCATGCGCCCAGACCGTCCGGCCAGACGCTTTCAACGGAGGCGCCGGTGATGCCGCTCGTCGTCAGAACAAAATCATTCACTTCAACTCCCGTCACAAACTCGCTGAAACTCACGAAATACGTGACGGAATCCCAATTGGTGGGACTGGCCACGGCACGAAGCACCGAAGTAACTTCGGGAGGGGTTTTATCAACGGTGTACACTTCGCCGCTGCTGAAACTGCCGTTGCCGGTCACGACGGTTCCCGGCCCGCCCAGGGGATTTTCTTCCGCATTGATAATCGAGTCGTCATCCACCACGTCCAGCCGGATGGTGCCGCTGCCGTTGCCGGTGTTGACCGTCACGGTTCGTGTCGCGCCCGTGTCCGCGCTGACGCCCGCAATGGAAGCGCCCGTAACGCCGTTGACGGACAAGGCAAAGTCGTTGACGCCGACTCCCGTCACCGGTTCGCTGAAGGTCACGGTAAACGTCACGGTTTCCGCGCTCGTGGGATCGCTGTCCGCACGGACAATCGAAACAACCGACGGCGGTATCGGCAACATGGACATGCCGACCATTACGATGCGGCTGTTCGAACCACCGGTCGTTGTCGTCCCGAGAATCTCCGAATTGCTGCTGTTGGCCGCCATCCCGAACCATGACTCGGCCCGGATGCGGTTGCCGGATCCGCCGTCGCTGACTTCCCATGCCGTGGTAATCGTTCCGCCGCTCAAGGCGGGATTCGCGGTGGGCGTCGTATCGTTCGGCTGATCGCTTGAATATGACCAGAGAACTATCGATCCGTTAATAGCCGTGTTGATGGAAGGCAGCAGTACGGAACGCGGGTTGGGAAGAATGGGATCGCTGCGGAACTTCACCGCTTGGAATGGCCAATCCACGGCGCTGACGCCCCGCAGGGCATACGCGCCAATGACATAGTCCGTGGGTGTTGCGCCGACCCATGTCCAGTTGATCGGAATCGTGGCCCCTCCGGCCCAGTTTCCAGCGCAATAGAAGGTCTCAATCTGCACGTCGGCATCGTTTCCGTTGTGCAGGATGTCGCCGCCCTGAATGGGACCGGCCGCCGCACCGCCGACCGTCACGTTCACGTTTTCGGCCGCCAGCAATACAGCGGTGCAGTGAACGATGACGACGACCCCGTTCGCCGATGATCCGGCCGGCACCGTGAGATTGAACGGCGTTCCCGACGGCGCGCTTCTGCCGTACGTTACAACAGACACCGCGGCATCCGCGGAAAATCCACACAAGCCGGCCATGACGGCCAATGCCACACAAAAACACACGCTCTGCCCCAATGCCTTGGCCCCGGTTGCTTTTTTCACCTCGCTGCTCATATTGCGACGCCTCCTTATCCCATAGAACTACCAGTTTTTACAATCAAAAACTATTTGCACGCGCAGAATGGTTTTTTGTGTAAGTCGAGCCAGCCTGGCACGACGATTCCCCATCAATCATTGGAAACAATCCGTGTATCTTGAATCATAAAATGCTTGCCACATTACTTCCTTCAATGCACATCACCACCACCGAATCATACAGCAAAGACAGATTGCCCACCTGTACGAAACATCCCCTCCGCCACATTTCCGAATAGGTTCAATCGCCCTACTCGAATCTGCATATAATGAGTATACTCCAAATTGCTGATTTTGGCAAGTACTCTTTGAGAATTTTTTTGACAAAGGTTCGGTATATTCAAGTTTTTATTGATTTGAAAATATAAATTATTGACTATTCGTCTATAAATTAGCGGGGTTCTTGATTTTGGGGAACGGATCAACAAGCGAATAGTTCCATAAGGCCTTAAGCAGCATAAGTAAGAGATTATTTGCAAAACCGCAGCCCTTTGCATCCGGACGTCTGTTGGTGTTACAAAGAGAGACATTGAAGTCTGAGAACACCGAATGATCGAGGCGTGTTTCAGTCTCAAAGTCCCAAGAAACGATGTTTTCAGGATATGGAACCGTAAAGAAACATCCATCATGGAACGCCCACATGGCAGAAGGCAAATGTGGGACAGGCTGTCCAGCCTGTCCAAAACGGCGTGGTTTCGGCAAAGACAGGCTGGATAGCCTGTTATGCTTACCGAAACCCAAAGGATAGCGCGTACGCCTTCGGAACCGGTGAATCCATGCAGGAACCCGGAACTCTCACGGTTGGAACCGTACATGGGCATGAACAAGGACAACAGGACGCATGAATTTATTTGAACCTTTGGCGGCATGTATTTGCGAAGCTATACCCGGATTGGCGCCCGCGGATCTTCCGTTTGTGCCAGCCCCGAATCTGGAACTGGGCGACGTGGCCCTGCGCACGTTCGAGGCGGCGCGCAAACTGAAGGTTGCGCCCCCGCAACTGGCCGCGCGCATCGCCAGAGAGGTGTCGTTCGGCCCGGAAGTGGCATCAGTTGCGACGGCCGGACCCTACGTCAATTTCCGGCTGCACCGTGGACTCGTCGCGCGCCGTGTCGTGGCCGGGGTACTGGGGGAAGGTCGGCGGTTCGGCTCGAACGGGACGGGCGCGGGAAAGCGGGTGCTCATTGAACATACCAGCATCAATCCCAATGCGAGCCCGCATCTTGGCCGTGGACGTTGCGCGATGTTCGGCGACAGTCTCACGCGGCTGCTGCGGTTCGAGGACTACGACGTCGAGGTCCATTACTACGTCAACGACATGGGCCGCCAGATTGGCCTTTTGGTGCTGGTCTGCGAGGGGCGCGAGGATTTGACGTTCGATCAAATCCTTGAACTGTACGTTCAGGCCAACGCGCGCGCGGAGGCCGATCCCGCCTTTGCGCGGGAAGGATACGAACTGCTCGCGAGGATGGAAGAGGGCGATTCGGAAACGCGGGCGAAGTTTCGGTCGGTGGTGGATTTGTGCCTCAAGGGCCAGTTGGCGGTACTGGCCCGGCTCAACGTGGCCTACGACGTCTTCGATTACGAGTCGAAATATGTGAAGGATGCCCGGCTGGACGCCGTGCTGGACGCCTTGCGGGAAAAGGGCGCGCTGTTTACCGACGAGGAACAGCGGCTCGTGGTGGACCTGTCGAAGATCGGCCACACGCAGGAGGAAGGCCGCTATTTCGTTCTGATGCGCGCCAACGGCAGTTCGATGTACGGCTACCGCGATCTTGCGTATACGCTGGACAAGCGCGAGCGCGGCGCGGACATCAATCTCATGGTGCTCGGCGAGGATCACAAGTTGTATGCGCAACAGTTGGCGCTCATTCTCGGCGCCGCCGGACATCCCGCGCCGGAAGCCATCTACTATGCGTACATCCTGCTGACGGAGGGCAAGATGTCCACGCGCCAAGGGAAGGTCGTGCTGTTGTCGGAATTCCTCGACGAGGCCGCGCGGCGATCCGCTGAATGCGTCGCCAAACAATGCGCCGACATTCCCGCCGAAGAGCAGTCCGAAATCGCGCGCAAGGTAGCCGTCGCGGCCATCCGCTTCGCGATCCTGCGCGTGAATCCGAACAAGAACGTGATTTTCGACTGGGAAAGCAGCCTGTCGTTCAGCGGCGACACGGGGCCGTACATTCAGTATTCTTGCGCGCGCATCAATTCGATACTCCGCAAGCACGGGCAGGAAGTCGAAAGCGCCCCCGTTGAAGACGCTTCCCTTGAGACGGACGCGGAGTGGGCGCTCGCCCTGAAACTCGCGTCGTTTCCCGCGGTTGTGCGCAATGCGGCCGAGCAACGGAATTGCGCGCCGATCGCGCAGTTTGCGCTCGATGCCGCCCGGCTGTTCACGGCTTTTTACCATGCGTGCCCCGTGCTGGGCGCGGAAACGGACGCCTTGCGCGACGCCCGGCTTCAACTTTGCGTGGCCACGCGGACCGCGCTCGAAAACGCGCTGAATTTGCTGGGAATCGAAGCCCTCGAACGGATGTGATAAAATCCGACGGATCCGGCGGATCGTGGAGGAGATACCATGCCCGAAAAATACGAGCGTCCCTCATGGGACGACTATTTTCTGGAAGTCGCGCGCGCCATCGCGAAACGATCGACGTGCGACCGCGGCCGCATCGGCTGCGTGATCGCGCGCAACAAGCAATTGCTCGTTACGGGATACGCCGGGGCGCCGGCGGGCCTTCCGCATTGCGACGATATCGGCCACCAGTTCAAGAAGACCATCCACGAGGACGGACGCGAGACGATGCATTGCGTGCGGACCGTTCACGCGGAACAGAATGCGATTTGCCAGGCGGCGAAACTTGGCGTGTCCATTGACAAGGCCACGATCTACCTTCAAATGACGCCGTGCCGCGTGTGCGCGATGCTGATCGTGAACGCCGGCATTGTGCGCGTCGTGTGCGAGCGCAAATATCACGCGGGCGCCGAATCGGAAGAAATGTTCCGCCAGGCCGGCATCGCGATCGAATACAAGTACGACGAAGTCCTCGAATACGGCAACCAGGCGCCGGACAACGTCACCTGAGAGAAGACGCGCCGGCGTCGCAACAGAGGAGGTATAGCCATGCCTTCAATGAACCGCCGCGACTTTCTGGGAATGACTTTGGCCGGTCTTTGGCTGGGCGCGGGAAAGGCTTGGCCGGATGCAACCGCCCAATGCGATGGCCGTTTCAACGTCCTCCACATCATGGCCGACGATTTGTGCAGCCGGTTGGGCTGTTACGGGGATCCAATTGTCCAGACGCCGAACATTGACCGTCTTGCCGAAACCGGGGTGCGGTTCGAGCAGGCCTACTGCCAGTTCCCGTTGTGCAATCCGAGCCGCGCGTCGTTTATGACGGGCCTGCGCCCCGACACCATCCGCGTGTATGAAAACCGTGTCCACTTCCGCGAAAACGCGCCGGACGCCGCCACCATACCGCAGACGTTTCAAAAGGCGGGGTATTCCGCGGCGCGCGTGGGCAAGATTTACCACTATGGCGTACCCTCGCAGATCGGGACAAGCGGGCTCGACGATCCGGCGTCGTGGGAAAAAATCGTCAATCCGCGGGGACGCGACGTGGACGACATCGGAATGGTCGAAGTGCTGCAACTGGGTCCCGATGGAAAAGCCATGACGGTTACCGGAAAAGGCTTGAAGGATACCGGCGGGACCCTGAGCTGGCTGGCCGCCGAGGGCGGCGACGACGAGCAGACCGACGGCAAGGGCGCCGCCGAAGCGGCGCGCCTGCTCGAAATCCGGGCCAATGAATCGAAACCCTTTTACCTGGCGGTCGGCTTTTACCGTCCCCACACGCCGTTCATCGCGCCGAAATCCTATTTCAGCCTGTATCCCCGGGAAAAATTGGTCGTGCCCGCCATTCCACCCAATCTGAAGGACCTTTTTCCCGCCATGGCCCTTGCCCGTCAAAAAGCGGCGGAAGTAGCCATGGACGATAGTCTCCGCCGGCATGCCATCCAAGCCTATTTCGCTTCCACCACATTCATGGACGCGCAGGTGGGCCATGTGCTCGACGCGCTCGAACGCACGGGGCTCGCCGACAAGACCATCGTCGTTTTCCACAGCGACCACGGCTATCACCTCGGCGAAAAGAACCTGTGGCAGAAGATGAGCATTTTCGAGGAATCGGCCCGCGTGCCCCTGATCATCCGCGTGCCGCGCAACCGCGCCAACGGCCAAGTTTGCCGGCGGCCCGTGGAACTGGTTTCGTTGCACAAAACCCTTGCGGATCTCTGTGGTATCGCGCCGGACTCGAAAACAGAAGGGCACAGCCTCCGGCCGCTGGTCGAGAATCCGCAGGCCAAATGGAAGCACGCGGCCTTTTCCCAAGTGACGCGCACCACCGAAACGTATTCCGCCCAGAACCGGCGCAAATCCGCCCGGGAAATCATGGGACGGAGCGTGCGAACCGAACAATGGCGCTATACCGAATGGGATGAAGGCCGGCTTGGAAGGGAACTTTACGATCATGCCGCGGATCCGGCCGAGATGAAGAATCTCGCGGATGATCCGAAATACCGGAAAATCGCCGCGAAAATGCGCGCGATTCTGCACGGCGGAGGCCGGTAATCCCCGAATGAGGGACCGGGGCGGTTTGCGCGCGGCGGTGGCGGCGTGATATGATGCCGTGCTGACAACAACGGGTCCGGTTTCTATCGAAATCGCGGTATTCAAGGGAGAACACGCAGCATGTCCGGTCATTCCAAATGGAGCACCATCAAGCACAAAAAAGGCGCCGCAGACGCCAAGCGCGGCAAAATCTTTTCCCGCCTGGCGAAGGAAATCACCATTGCCGCGAAAACAGGCGGCGGCGATCCCGCGGGCAATCCGCGATTGCGCACTGTCCTGATGGAAGCGCGATCCGAAAACATGCCGAAGGAAAACATCGAACGGGCCATCAAGAAAGGCACCGGCGAGTTGCCGGGCGTTTCGTACGACGAGGTTCGTTACGAGGGGTATGCCCCCGGCGGCGTGGCGCTAATCATAGATATCCTCACCGACAACAAGAACCGCACGGTGGCCGAAATCCGCCATCTGCTCACCCGGCACGGCGGAAGCATGGCCGAAACCAACGCGGTTGCATGGAATTTCGAGCAAAAAGGTCTCATCGTGATTCCCAAAAGCGCGTGCAGCGACGATGAAATGCTCGAAAAGGCCATCGAGGCCGGCGCCGAAGACGTGGACAGCAGCGGGGACGAATTCCATGAAGTCACCACAGGCCCGACGGACCTGTATGCCGTGGCCAAGGCGCTCGAAGGCATGGGGCTCAAGGCAGAAAGCGCCAAACTGACGATGATTCCCAAAACGACCCAAAAGGTCGAGGGAAAATCCGTCGCCAATGTCCTCAAACTCATGGAAGCGCTGGAAGAACACGACGACGTGCAAAACGTCTATGCGAATTTTGACATCTCCGACGAGGACATGGCCGCCGCCATGGAAGGCTAGTGTTCAATACCATTCATGCGCGCTTTGGGATTTGATCCGGGTACCGCAACGACAGGGTACGGCGTCGTGGAACGCCATGGCGCGCGGTTGGAGCATGTCGCGCACGGGATCATTTCCACGCCTCCCGATCTTCCCTTCGCCGAGAGACTGCGCATCATATTCGAGGAAACCCGGGATCTTCTGGCGCGTTTTCGTCCCGATGCCGCCGCCATCGAAAAGGTCTACTTTTCGCAAAACGTGACCACCGGCATATCCGTGGCGCAGGCGCGCGGGGTCATCGCCGTGGCCATAGCCCTCGGCAATCTTCCCGTGGGCGAGTTCAGTCCGCTCGAAGTCAAGAACGCCGTCGTCGGCTACGGAAAAGCGACGAAAAAACAGGTCCAGGAAATGGTCAAAATTCTGTTGAACCTCGACGCCCTTCCAAAGCCCGACGATGCCGCCGACGCGCTGGCCATCGCCATCTGCCAGCTTCACAGCGGCACGAACCGTCCGTCCGCAATCCGCTCCCAATAAGGGGCGCAGGCTCGCCAGCATGTCAGTAACTTACAATCTGACTTCTACAAAAAACAACAAGAACGTGGGCAATTTGTGCAACCAATCGAAGTTCCACGATTTAGCGAGTGAGATAATCGCTGGGTTTTGAGAGTGATTACGATTACGAGCAGGATTACGAGCACGATTACAAGCACGAACACGAGCACGAGAAACTGGGTTGTGGGCGTTGCCCGCGTTAGGGCATGGCGTGCTTGATCAAACAAGGCAACGAGAACGCGGCAAGATGCCGTTTCTACCGTGGACTCGGCATCCTTGTCGCGTTCCTTACAGACGGATCCGTAATGGGGCTTGCATTTTCAGCGTGTTGGCGGCATCATGGTGGAAAGAAAGGCTCGGAAGGCTATAAAGCCGGGAGACGTGACGCATGGCCAAACCGACGGATATCTACCCGCGGGCGACCACCCTCTATTTTCTGCCCGTGGAAACGCGGGTTCCGCTGAAATTCGGAACCGAAACATTGACGCATGTGACCTGCGCGCGGGTCCGGATGCGCGTCGAGGACACGTTCGGCCATGCGGCCGAGGGCTGGGGTGAAACGCCGCTTAGCGTCCAATGGGTTTGGCCCAGTTCGCTGCCGTACGAGGAGCGCCATGAGGCGCTCAAGGCGTTTACGAGGCGATTGGCGGCCGAATGGGAACTGTTCAACGTCGGCGGGCATCCCGTGGAAGTCGGCTATGCGTTCATCGAAAAACGGCTGCCGAAACTGCTCGAGGCATTCAACCGTTCTCGGGGCGACGCCGAGCCCATGCCGTGGCTGGCGGCGCTCGTCTGTTGTTCCGCGTTCGACATTGCACTGCACGACGCCTACGGCATGCTGCATCAGAAATATATTTACGACACCTACACCCGTGAGTTCATGTCGTACGATCTGGCGCGCTATCTCACGCCCGCCGACGACGCGAACGTGTCGTTCCGGGACAAGTACCCGGCGGACTATCTGGTTTTTCCCCGTCCCAATTGCCTGCCGGCATGGCATCTCGTCGGCGGCAAAGACAAACTCGACGCCGGAGAACTCGACGACAGCGATCCACGGGACGGCTATCCGCTTCTGCTGGGCGATTGGATTGATCGCGACGGGCTGAAATGCCTCAAGGTCAAGTTGCGGGGAACCGACGCGGACTGGGATTATCAACGCCTGGTGCAGGTGGGACTGATCGGCATTGCGCACGGGGCCGACTGGCTTAGCGCGGATTTCAACAGCACCGTAACCAATCCCGTCTATGTGACCGACATGCTCGACCGGCTCGTGAAAGAACACCCGCGCATTTACGGAATGATTCTCTATGTCGAACAGCCGTTTCCGTACGATCTCGAAAAACACCGGATTGACGTTCACGCCGTGTCCGCGCGTAAACCGCTGTTCATGGACGAAAGCGCCCACGACTGGCCCATGGTCAGACTGGGCCGGTCCCTGGGTTGGACAGGCGTCGCGCTCAAGACCTGCAAAACGCAGACCGGCGCCCTGCTTTCGCTATGCTGGGCCAAGGCGCACGGCATGACCCTCATGGTCCAGGACCTGACCAATCCGATGCTCGCCCAGATTCCCCACGTCCTGTTGGCCGCGCACGCCGGCACCATCATGGGCGTGGAAACCAACGGCATGCAGTTCTACCCCGCCGCCTCGCTTCCGGAAGCCGCCGTGCATCCGGGCATCTACCAGCGGCGAAATGGATCCCTGGATCTCTCCACGATCAAGGGGCCGGGGTTCGGCTACAATCTGGAACGCATCGTGCGGTCGCTACCCGAGGTTGAGCCGAAATAAGGCTCTGGAGGCTGAAGGCTCGCGTCTTGTTCCATGGGCGGGACGGATCCGTGAATAGGTTCGCTTTCCGGCGAAAGTTCACCGGATCCACAACATCCACCCCGTCCACGGAGCGGTCGAAAACACCGCTTTCGACCGCCAACCTCCAGTTGATTTGATCTTATTGTTTACGTGACCGGTATCCTGCCGAAATCAGAAGGGCCAACGCCAAGATCCCGGCGGTGAAAGGCCCGGCTGCCGGCAAACCTTCAACGGCCGTCAACAGCGCGCCTTGCGATTCGACGGAATCCGTGCCGCTGTCGCTCACCACGACGGAGTACGTTCCGGTATCGCCCGCCTTGAGCGGCGTCAACAACAGGGACGGCTCGCCGGTCGCGTTCGGAATGGGCAGACCGTTTTTCTTCCATTGATACTCGAGCGGAGGATGGCCGCCCGCCGTGCGCACGGTGAAGATGAACGACCGCAGCGTTCCCGCGACGGCGCCGGCCGGTTGCCGCGTAATCGCAAGATGCGGCGCGACGGCGACCTCTGCCTTTCGGGTGGCGTGGCGCGTGCCGAAATGGGCGACCTCGCACCAGTACACCCCGGCCGATTCCATCGTCACGGGCGCCAGCGTAAGCGTGGGCGAATTCACCCCGGCTTCATGCACGATTTCGTCCGCATCCTCGTATTTCCAATGATACGCAAGCGCGGGGTTGGCCGTGGCCGGCGCGACGGACAATGCCGCCGTGTCGCCGGCATAGAGTTTCATGTCGCGCAGGTCTTCGCGGAAACCGGTCCAACGGTAGATGGTGTACAGGCCGGATACCGCCGCCGCGCACACGTTGCCCGCACGGTCCGAGACGCGCGCCGGGACAATCCCTATCGTGCCGTCGCCGCTCGATCCCGAAAGGTCCACCGTTACCACCCAGGAACCGTCCGCGCCCGTTACCGTCCATTGCGCGGCCTCGGCAAGCGATCCACCGGCCTCGACGGCGTCCGAAAGGTCATCGGGCAATAGGACCGGCTCGTCGAAGGTCATCAGGAAAGCGACCGTTTCCGCATCGGTTGGGTTGGCGCCGGGCAACTCGATGAGGGCCGAGGGCGCGATTGTGTCGAATACCCGCTCGAAATGGGCGGTCGTTGCCGCATTCCCCGCGGCGTCGTGCGCCGCCGATTCCATATCCACCGCCACCAGCCCCTGATCGCCGGGCAGCAAGTCGAACGTCGCGTAGGTTTCGGAAACGGTATCGAAGCGGTTCAGGGTTGCGTTGACCGGCGTAAAATCGGCGGCGGCAAGTCCCGCGATCGGTTCCGTGAAATGGACGGCCACGGAAATCGGCGCGGCATGGGTATATGCCGGCGCGGGCGATGTCATGGTCGCCATCGGCGCCACGGAATCGAAGATCCGGCGGAAGGGCGCCGCAGGCAGATTGCCGTTGCCGGCATTGTCCACCGCGACATTCGCGGCGATATCCATCGTCACGATCCCTTGCTCCATCGGGGCCAGCCATGCCCGGGCATAGACGTCGCTCACCGCCTCGAACGACGCCAGCGTGGCGTTGCCCAGGACCACGTCGGACGATTCGAATCCGCTGACCGGCTCGCTGAAGGTAACGCCGACGAGCATGGGGGAAGCGTTGGTCGGGTCCGGAAGCGAGGATTCGATCGCGACCGCCGGATGAGAGTGGTTCAGGACGATCGTGGCGGTTGCCGCGGCCGGCGCCAGCGGATTCCCCGCCCGATCGGTCACGTCCGATTCGTCGCCGACGGACAACGCCAGCGCGCCGTCGCCGTCCAGATTCGTTGCGTGAACGATATAGACGGACGGGCCGCCCGTCACCCTGGCCGGCTCGAAAGACACCGTTCCGGTCATATCCCACGACAAATCCATCGAGTCGAAACCGAGGATCGGTTCGCTGAAGTTTATGGTGAATACGACTTCCCGTGCATGGGTGATGCCGCTTGGATCGGATTCAATACAGGTGACCGCGGGACAGACGGTATCCATCGTCCATTCGACCGCGCCTCCGCCGGTAACGGCATTGCCGGCAAGGTCGGTGATGTCCGCGGCATCGAGCGTCAGCAGGTAATGTCCCGTTTCGGCGGTGATGGCATCCAGGCCGGCAAGCGTCCAATGGATGCTGTCCACCGTTGCGAGGGATTGCGCGCCGGCAATCAAATTTGATCCGCCGTCGCGCGACAGCGCGAGATCCGCCAGGTCGAAATGCGTCACCGGTTCGGTAAATGCGATTTCGATCGCGATTACCGGCATGTTGCGCAAATCCGGCTGCACGGGCGCCAGCGCAACGGATGGCGGCACGCCGTCGTACACGCGCCTGAACGGCGGCGCGGCCTGGTTGCCGGCGCCATTTTCGTCGTGCGCCGCATTGGCGGGGATGTCCGTTCCCACCTCGCCCTGGTCCGCCGGATACAAATCGAAGGAATAACTGGCTGAGTAGGCGGGCGCCGCCTTTGCCGCTCCGCCGCCTCCGCCGCCTGCCGCGCCTCCCCCGCCGCCCATGCCGCCTCCGCCCGCAACGAGATTCATCACGGTGCCGTTCACGGCGAGAATATCAACGGCCTCGAAATCCGCAACCGGACGGCTGAATGTCACCGATACCGGAATGGGGGCCAGATTTGTCAGTGCGGGCGCAATGGACTCCATGACAACCGTTGGCCCATCAATCGGTTCACCTTCGCCTTCACCTTCGCCTTCACCTTCGCCTTCACCTTCGCCTTCACCTTCACCTTCTCCCTCGCCTTCTCCTTCACCTTCGCCGCTGGGGACAAATTCGTACGCGCCCATGTCAACACCCGCGCCCTGCGGGCGAATCGTCCCTTCGAGATCGGTGGCTGGCGCGCCTTCCATCGTACCGGCTTCAATGCAGGGCGAACCCGGAACCAAATGGAGATCGCCGTTGGCCGCGTCGCGGAACAGCGGCTCCGCATTGATGTTGCCTTCACCCGCGAATCCGCCCTCGATATCGGAATAGGTCGCGGCAATCGCACCGGACGCGCCATAAATTTCGTCCATATTGTTGAACAGAATGCTGTTGGCGATTTCGACGCTGCCGGACGAGGAACACCAAATGGCGCCGCCGGACGCCTGCAACTGGCTGCTTACGGCATTTCCCTCGAATGTGGAATTGACGGCACGAATTCGCTCCACGTTGGCCGCCCCGCCGAGTGCGCGCCCCGGCATGCCGGGAAAGCCATAGCAAACGAGCGCATATCCGGGACTTCCGCCCATGCCGCCCTGGGCCCGGTTCTTCCAAAACACGCAGTTGACCAATTGCAGCACGGTTGCGCCGCTTTGCGCGATTGCGCCACCGTACGCATTGCCGCCGTTCGCGCCGTTGACGACACTGGCAATGCACTCCTTTTCGTAGGAATTATACGCGCCATTTCCGCCGTTGCCGCCCGTGGCGGAATTGTTCTCGAACCGGCAGTTCGATATCGTCACGGGCAGGCTGCCGCCGATGACCGCCGCTCCGCCGCCTGCGCCGCTTCCCGGCGTGCTGGGCGTGCGAACGACCGGATTTGGCGAAGAGTAACTGTAAAAGTTGGAGTACCCGTTTTCACCGTTTATTCCGCGCGCGCTGTTGTACTTGAACAAACAACGGTCTATCGTCGCGCTCGAATTGTTCACGTAGGCGCCGCCGCCGCCCACGGCCGAATTCGAGATGAAAGCGCAGTCGGAGATGCGGCAGTCCGCGCAATTGACTGCGTACAAACCGCCGCCATTCGTCGCCTTGCCGCGTATAATCGTAAAGCCGTCAAGGGTCGAACGGCTGGACAATGTCACACCGCGCCGCGCGTTTGCGCCGTCTATCGTCGCGACGTACAGGGATGGATTGCGCTGATCACGCGTGCTTTCCGTGCCGGCGAATCCGCCGTAGATGGCCACGCCCTGCCGCATCGTCACGACGGGATCGGTCGTGGCGGTATAGGTTCCACCGGCCACCCAGACCTCGCCGCCGCCCGCCGCAAAGGCCGCATCCACCCCTTCCTGAATCGTCGTGAAGGCGGTTGCCCACGTGAGTCCGTCGCGTATGCTCGACGCGTTGCTTCCGTTCACGAACCATAAGCCGCTTGCGTTGGATGTCACGACGATGTAGCCGGTCTCGACCGACGTGTTCGACCCGAACGCGTTGGTTACGGTGAGGGATACCGTGTAGGAACCGGCGATTTCGTAGGTGTGCGACGGATTCTGCTCCGTGCTCGTGGCGCCGTCCCCGAAGGACCATGCCCAACTCGCAATCGCCGAGGAACTCTGCGTGGACGTGTCGCTGAACTGGACAGCCAACGGCGCGGCGCCCGAAGTCGCATCGGCGCTGAAGGACGCCGCGGGCGGCATCCGATCAATCTCGTACAAAGCGCCCTGCAAATAGGCGCCGTTCCCCGCGCCCGGCCCGCCCAGCGGATTCCCCGCCCTGTCCGCAATCGAATCGTCGTCCACCACATCCAGTCGTATCGTGCCCGAACCCGTTCCGGTCCCGGCCACCACCGAGTACGCCGAACCCGCCCCGTTTACACTCACGACGGCGGCGCCGGAAATGCCCGAAGTGGCGGTCACGGCGAAATCGGCCGCATCCACGCCCACGACGTCTTCGCTGAACATCACGTTGAAGGCCACATAGGATTCCGCCGTGGGCGTGACGTCCGCACGGGATACGCCCGTGGCGACCGGTGCAATACTGTCATACATCCGCGCGAAATGCGGCGCGGCCGCGTTGCCGATGCCGTTTTCATCATGAACCCGATCCGCGGGAATGTCTGCGCCGGTTTCGCCTTGGCCCGCCGGGAACAAATCGAACGTATAATTGGACGAATAGGCAACCTCCGCCTTCGCCGAACCGCCGCCGCCCGCTGCCGCGGCGCCCCCGCCCCCTCCGCCACCGCCCGCAAGCAGGTTCGCCACGGCGCCGTTCGTTGCCAGGATGTCTTGAACCTCGAAATCCGCCACCGGCCGGCTGAAGGCCACCGATACCGGAATCGGCGAGAGGTTCGTCAGGGCGGGCGCGGTCGAATCCATGATTATCGTCAGCGGTTCAATCGGCGCCGGAAATTCATACGCGCCCATGTCAATGCCCGCACCTTGCGGGCGAAAGGCGCCTTCGATATCCGTGTAGGGAGCGCCTTCCGTCGTGCCCGCGTCAATACACGGCGAGTCCTCTGTCAGCCGGAAATCACCGGTGGCCGCATTGACGAAATGGGGATTGCTGGTGATGTTGCCCGTGCCGGCATATCCACCCTGCACGTTCGAGTAGGCGATGGAGGTCGCGCCCGTGGATGTGTTCGATATGCCGCCCGTCCACATGATCGAATTGACAATGCCGGCGGCATGGACCGACGCATTGACGACCCCTCTGGTGTTGTTTACGAATGTGCAGTTCATCACGGACATCGCCGTGCCGGCGAACCAGATCGCGCCTGTGCTCGATACCTGACCGTCAAGGCCATCACCGGCGCAACCGCACACCACGCTGCATGTGCCGGAACCGCCTGCGCCGGGATAGGCAAAATTATTGTAGAACACGCAGTTGACGAAACTTGCGGCGCCGGATGAACTGACAAGCACACCGCCGCCGCCGGCATTGCCGCCCGGGCCGCCATAGAACGTCACGCAGTACCCGCTGCCCACGCCGTTTCCGCCTGGCGCGCCGTAGGCGCCGTTGCCGGAAAAGAGGCAATTTTCGACGATGGGCGCGCCGCCGGAAACGATCAGACCCCAGTTGGTTGCGCTGCCTCCCGGAGCCCCGTTGCCGTAGGTTCCCATACTGGGCGGGCCGGCTGGCGTCCCATACGCCACGTTCCCCGAAAACACACAGTTGCGAATGGCGGGCGCACCCGAAGCGACTTGCATGCCCGGTGTGCCGGACTGGATGCGGAATCCGTCGAGCGTCGAGGCATCCGCTCCCGTCACGCATGGAGCGCCACCTGAAATGATGGTGGCGTAAGCCGTCCAGTCCCGCTGATCCCGCAAAGTCTCAGTTCCTGAAAAACCGCCATAAAGATGCACTGACGGCTGCATGACGATTAGCGCATAGGTTCCTTCCGCGACCCATATCTCGCCCCCGTCGGCGGAAGCGGCGTTGATGGCGTCCTGAAGGCCGGCATGGGCCGTGGCCCATGATCGGCCATCCTGCGCACCGGACGCATTGTCCTTGTCAACAAACCAGATTCCGGAATCGGCCAACCCCTCGCCCACCGAAACGAACGTCAGGAACACCAAACAAAGAAGAGAATGCAAACCTCGCGCGTATTGGCCGCATGAAACATCTAGGCCCATCATATCTCCTGTGCCGCAGCCCAGTTTCCTGTCGGCACATTGGAGCCTACTAGAAACACACTTTTCTACTTGAATTTTATATCAAAAAATTCCAGATGTCAACAGATTTCTTTTTTTTCGATATTCTTTCATTTTTTGAAAACGCCCTGAATTAATCCCCACGTTTTTAAATATACACATTTGGCTCAATAAACAGGGGTAAGATGAAGTGGCAAGGAATGAATGGATCGGAATGGACTCCCTTGGACAAATCTCGCCCCTCCCCTCCAATTCCATAGAAATGGGGAAAAAAGGGATCGTCAACTCATTGCAACAGTCTGAAAATCCGGTAGGCGCGTCCGTCTTCGCCGTGTTCATAGACCCAAATGTCCACACGGGGGATATCGGCCTCAATTTCGACCCTTGCGCGGTAGGTTTGCCGGGCCGGCACGACGATTTCTCCGGGCCATGCCGTACAAACGGGGCTTTCGGGCCGCATGTCCTTCATGCGCGTGGTTTTGATCAGGGCCAGCCAACCGATGTTCACATAACTTTCCGGCAGGCCTGGGTTGGGCCTCGCCTCCACCCGTATCGGAATCGTGGACAATCCTTCCGGAATGGCAACCGGCTGCGAACGGACCCAATGCCATCCGCCAAGGTCCTCGCGGTTTCGCAACTCCGGCCCAAACAGGTTGCTGTTGCCAATCCACACGTCGAATTCGGCGCGCGACGCGGCCCTCTCGCCCGGAGTCCCCAGCACATAGATCATCGGAATGAATTCCCCGGCGGGCAGCGCCACGTCGCCCAGAAGAGTATCCGCGCCGGATCGCAAGGTGGCCGAGGGCACGGAAATCTCGTATTCCCTTGGCGGCGGCTCCGTGTTGTACAGTGGGGCAATTCGCCAGACGTCGCGCTCGGGATTGTTTTCGATCAGCGACGCCAAATCCACCAGGACATCCGAGGCGACCAGGTGGACTTCGCAGTGAACAGGCGCCCCGGATCGGTTTTCGATGGCAAAACCGATGGTGCGCGCCGGGGCGTCGCCGGAAACCATGCGGAACGGTTCTCCGCCGGCCGCGTCATCGAAGCGCAACTCCAGGTTTCCCCGGCGCGCCTCGATGGGACACGCAACCAGTCCCGCATCCGGGCGTGTCTTGGTATACGGCCCATTCATGGCGCCGGCATACGTCAAATCGGCGGAGACGCCGTCGTCGCGGGTGCGCGCGATCGCATGGATGGGTTCGCCCGCGGCATTGTTGACGTAGAGGAACACTTCGATGTTCTTGAAGGACTGATGAAGCGTTTCGACGAGATGCGCATCCATCCATCGCCAGGTATCCATGGGATTTTTCGGGAAATGTTCCCGTTCCCATTCCGCGAAAACGAACCAAATCCGGCGCTTGTCCTTCACGACGGGATAGGGGAAATGCGGAAAATAGCGGTCCATCACCACATCGTCCGTGTTGCGCGGCGTGCTTCGTTCCACATATTTCCGAAAGGCCGCGCTGGGCGATCCGGTATACATCAGCCGTTCGCGGAAGCCGTACCAGTAAAAGGGCAGATACGACGCCACGCCGCCGTGGACAACCACGTCGCCCTCCTGCCACCGGTCCGCAATGAACCGGGCCGCGCGGTCCGAGTCCATCGCGGGATGCACGCCCGGCCGGTGCGGCATTTCATGGAGCGGAAAACGCTCGTGGTAACGTTCATTCAGCGAAAAGGCCCCGATCAACGCCACCGTTCCTGCCGCGGCGATCCCCAACGAGGCCGGCCGAAAGGCCGCGACCGCCATGCCCGCAAGCACGAAGAGCGCCATGGCATACGGGATCATCGAACGAATCAGAAATGCGCTCTGGGTGACGTGGGACAGCGCGTAAATCATGAGGACCGGCAGCACAAACCACATGCCCAGAAACAACGCCGCGTACCGGTTGCGTTTCCATACCACGACGAATCCGGCGGCCACGAGCAGATGGAACAGGATCATGGCGAAATAGAAATAGGGCTTCAGATCCGAATAGCCGAATGCAATGGCCTTAAGGAAAAACAGGAACGTCATGGGATTCGGCGCCGGGACCCACCAGTCCGGCGCCAACAAAAGCGTGTCCTGCGTTTTTTTGAGGATCAGGGGCAGCACCGGCGCGACCAACAACGCCCCCCCGGCATTTCCGAGGATCCAGCCCGTGAAACGATTCCCGTGTTTGCGCAGCCGGATCAGCATCCACAGATTGAGCGCCACCAGCAACGGGGCGGCGAACAGTTCGGTATGACATGCCAGACCGGCCGTAAAGGCATAGGCGGCCCACCACCGGGGCCGGTTGCTTTCGGCGGCTTCGAACAGGCAGTAGCCCATGACGCACACCACGCCCGGAAGGTAAATATATTCCTTGAGTTCTTGGGAATGGTGCACATGCAGGGGATTGACCGCGAGCAGGAATGCCGCGGCAAGGCCTGCGCGCACGCCTCCCAGACGCTTGCCCAAAAAATACACCGCAACCAAGGTCGCCGTGCCCGTCAACGCCGGAAGGAGGCGCATCGTCCATTCGGTGTGGTCCATTCCCAGCCAACGCCACGCCTGAACCAGCACATAGGTCAGCGGCGGATGATTCGCCAGCATGTTGCCCTGGAACATTTTCAGGAGATCTTCGCCGGCGATCAGGCCATGCACTTCGTCCTGCCAATAGGGACGCGACCCCAACCAGAGCAGGCGCAGCGCCAAACCCAACAACACGATGGCCGCCAGCGCCCATCGCTCGCGGGCATTGGCCGCCTGCCGGGCGGAAAACACCGAGTCGTTCATACACGCCCTCATCCCGAAAACACGCCGGTTGCGCATCGCAGCCGGACCCGCCGCGATAATACCCGATTGGGCCGTTCGATACGAGTTCAGCCCATGGCGTAAATCAGGACAGGCGCATCCCCGTATGGCGGATATCCAACAACCTGCTTTAGCCGTTTGTGCGTTTCATGCACGATTACCAAGCACGAGATTGGCATGGACCATCGCGTAATGAGAAAATACAAGGCATGTTTGCACTGGCGTCGTTTTTCATGTCGTGGCTCGTTTCGGCTCCCGGCGATTGGCCGGAAGTGCGCCAGAACGCTCATTTGACGGCCTGCCAACCCATGCCGGGCGCGATGCGCGCCGCGCCTGAATGCGACGCGAAATTCGACTTGGGCCGTTCACAGCCGCCGCTCACGATCGTGAAAGGAGCCCACGGTCCGCGGGCGTTGGCCGTCGTGGCCGGCGCGCTCCACGCGTACGAACCCTCCGGCGCGCTGTTGTGGACATCTCATCCATCCGGCCTCAACTTTACCACGATCGTATCGGCCGATGATTTCGACGGCGATGGACAACCCGACATCTTGCTGTCCGCGGGACGCCCCGCGGAACCGTTTGGGGCTGCGGTGATCGTCTCGTTGGCCGACGGCGCGGTGCGCTGGCGATACGATGTCGAACCCATGTCGTACGCATGGTATCTTTACGCGGGCGATTACCTCCCCGATACGGCATCCAAGCAAATCGCCGTCATCGTGCACGCCTATCCGCCGGACAAGGACAACGGATACATGGCCTTGTTTGCCTCGCCCCATTCCGGCGAGCCTCCGCAACAGAAATGGCGGTACGACTTTTCCGAATACACCTGTTTTCCGTCTTTTCTCCAAACCGATCTGGACGGCGACGGCGTAAAGGAACTCGCGGTCGAAACCCATAGCCGGATGTGGCTTCTCGATGCGGTTACCGGGGCCGTCAAGCAATTCCTGGAATGGGATGTTTCACCAGGCAATGTTCGCAGCTATGGCCATGTCGAATTCGTTGACCTCGACAAAGACGGACGCGAGGATTTCCTGTGCATCGCGAATTTCGCACAACATCATGAAGTCCTGTTGAACCGGGGCGGAAAACTCGAAAAGGCATGGCATTACGGTTGGCCGGAAAGTGTGACGACCGGCAAAGTGGCGACGGTTTGGGCTGAACCGCCCCACGCGGACATAGACGGCGACGGGCGATATGAAATCGTCCTTTCGATGTTCAATGCCGAAAACGACCGTGCGTGGCAAGTCCGCGTGTACGATGCCGTATCGGGCGCGGTCAAGTACCGGTATGCCGGCATGATCGTCGCGGCTTGCGCCGATCTCGATGGCGATACCATGGTGGAAATTCTTGGCAATGCGAGTTCCGATCCGAGCCAGACGGTCTTGTCCGGAGCGCATGCGCTGAAGGTGAAGGACGGGGCGTTGGCGCCGGTGTGGAGCGACGACACGGCAAAGGTCCTGCCGCACAAGGCCCAAGCGCATATTGAACGCGATGGCGCGGTCCTCGTGCTGGCGCTTGACGCGGACGGCGCGGCGCATACCACGCCGTGGCGCCCTCCCGCACAGGAAGAAAAACCGGATTGCAGCGCGATTCCCGCGACGCAAGGTCCACCGTTGCCCACGTTGCTCGCCGCCGATGTCAATAGCGACGGCATCAATGAACTGATTGTCTATCAGGAACCACGCATGCGCGTCTTGCATTGGGAGACCGGGATCCTCTCGCCTCTGGCTGAATACGAGAGTTCCGCGCCGCCCGCCTTCGCCGACTTCAACGGCGACGGCAAAACCGACTTGGCGCTCGTTCATGTCGCTGCCGGGCAAACTCCCATGGTTGAAGTCGTCTCGCCGGCGCTCGAAAACAAACAACTGTGGCAAACGGTTTTTCCGCCTTCCGATCGAACGGGACTTCCGCAACCCCGCAAGGCATACGCAAGGACAATCCGCCTAACCGGAAAAACAACACCCGATCTGTACGTCTGGGCCGGGGCGCCCATCGTGCGCAGCGCCGGCATGGACGGGCAAACGGGCGCCATCTTGTGGGACAAGGGCGAATCGCCGAATATCGAGCGTTACTGGGGACCCAGCGTCAACTTCGCTTCCACGTTCGATTTCAACCATGACGGCAAAGAAGACCTCCTATTCACCAACCCGGACTACTACTGCATCGCGGACGGCCCAACCGGCGCTCCGCTGTTGGGGCCCCTATATCCGCCCGAAATTTTCAAGCAACCCAGCCAGGGGCTGTACACCTATCCGGCTATATTGGAACGAAAGGGTCAGCCGCCGGTGGCATGCCTTGTGGCAGGGCACTATTTCCAAGCGGGCATGACGTTGAACGCCGATCCCCTGTGGCACACGCTGCCGCGTGTCGGCGAGAATCGCTCGGGTATGGAAGCCTTTATGCGGGCGTCCGACGGCACATGGCTTATGGGGTTTGGACGCCAAAACGGGCGCTTTGCGTGTCTCGATGCCGCCACGGGCCAAGTCCGCTGGGAACTCCCGGTTGATGCGGCCTGCTCGGATGCCGCGGCGTGCGACATTGACGGCGATGGCCGTTTCGAGTTTGTGTTCGGCACAAGCCACGGACAGTTGATGGCGGTGGGGGATAACGGCACGACAGGACAAATCCTCTGGAAAAGCGAAGACCTTCCAGCGGTTGTGGGAGCGCCCATTATCGCCGATCTCGATAGCGACGGACGTTGCGAGATCGCCTGCGCGGCCTCCGATGGTTACGTGCGCGTCTTTGCGGCTCCGGTAAACAGGCCATAGCGCCCGATCCGGAAAAGAATCCGGCCACGGGTCCAACAAGCCAATAAAAACGGGCAGGAAAATCCTCTTGATTCTTTTCGCAGGGGTGGGGCACAATGCGTTCCGTTATCGGTGGCGCACACAATGATCGGTACGATAGTCAAAGCCCTTCGCGTCTATCAGTGGTCGAAGAACCTGCTGGTGTTCGCGGCGCTTCTATTCGCGCAGCAACTCCAAATTCCGGCCCAATGTCTACGAAGCGTCATTGCCTTTGCGGCGTTCTGCGCGGCATCGAGCGCGATCTATCTGTTCAACGATCTCATGGACATCGAAAACGATCGGGCGCATCCCGAAAAATGCACGCGCCCGCTGGCCAGCGGCGCCTTGGGCACGGGAACGGCGAAAGCGATGATTGCGGCGCTTCTGGCGGCGGCGGCCGTGCTGGCCCTGCAACTCAACCTGAGGTTCTGCGCGATTCTGGCCTTCTACGTCGTGCTTATCATCCTGTACAGCCTTGTATTGAAACGGCTTGTCATCGTGGACGTGATGGTGGTCGCGATCGGTTTCGTGATTCGCGCAATGGCCGGGGCAATCGCCCTGTCGGTGACCTTTTCGAACTGGCTGGTCGTCTGCACGATGTTTCTTGCGCTTTTCCTTGGATTCAGCAAGCGCAGACATGAGATACAGTTCCTGAATGACGGCGCTACCGACCACCGTCCGGTGCTTTTGCATTACACGATTCCTTACCTGGATTCGCTGAATATCCTCGTCGCGGGGGCCACGCTCATCACCTATACCATTTACACCTGCTCGCCGGAGGTCGTGTTGCGGCTGGGCACGGACAAACTCTATCTCACGCTGCCCTTCGTGGTCTACGGACTGTTCCGGTATCTGTATCTTGTGCAGCAACACCTCGACGGAGGCGATCCGAGCAATTCGCTGGTAAAAGACAAGCCGCTGGCCGCCACGGTGCTGCTGTGGGGCATGGCGTGCACCGGAATCATCTATTGGAAAGCGGCTATTCACTGGTGGAGGCTGACGCTGTGAAACGCGGATCAGGCAAGAAGGCAGGCGGCGGGCAATCCGCCAAGAAACAGGTGGATCTGGTCATTGGACACGACGTCATGGAACAGGTGGGAGCGATTGTCCTGGGCGGCGGCCGGGGCACGCGCCTGTATCCGCTGACGGCCCTGCGCGCAAAACCGGCCGTTCCGCTACTGGGACGCTACCGCCTCGTGGATGTTCCCCTGAGCCTGTGCATCCATTCCGGCATCAAGCGCATCATGGTCCTCACCCAATTCAACAGCGCCTCGCTCCACCGGCACATCGGCAACAGTTACCAGTTCGACCATTTTTCACGGGGATTCGTCGAAATTCTCGCCGCGGAACAGACCATGGAAAGCGGCGACTGGTACCAGGGCACGGCGGACGCCGTCCGCAAGCAATTGCGCCACATTCGTGACCTTGATGCGTCGCATTACCTCATTTTGTCGGGCGATCACCTGTACAGCATGGATTACCGGACGCTGATGCGCACCCATCTCGAAAACGACGCGGACATCACGGTCGCCACAGTGCCCGTGGGGGCACAGGCGGCGCGCGGATTCGGCATTATGAAAGTCTACAATACCGGGCGCATCCGCGAATTTGTCGAGAAACCCGCCACCGCCGCCCAACTCGAGCCTCTCGCGACGCCCCCGGCGCTGTTCGCCCGTTTCGGGCTGAAGACGGATCATCGCTATCTGGCCTCGATGGGCATTTACCTGATTCGCGCCGGCGTCCTCGAAACCATCCTTCGCGAACGTCCGGATTGGATTGATTTCGGCAAGCACGTCATCCCCTACTCGCTGCGAGAACGCAGGGTTTTCGCGCATCCCTTCGATGGATTCTGGGAAGACATCGGCACCGTGCGCTCGTATTACGAAGTCCACATGCGCATGGTATCGCCCAATGTGCCGTTCCGCATGTTCGATCAGGATCGCCTGTTTTATACGCATCCGCGCCTCCTGCCCGGTTCGCGTTTTCAGGACGCGCGCATCAGGGACTCGATCGTCTGCGAAGGGTGCCGCATACGCAACGCCTCGATTCAGCGATCGGTCATCGGCATCCGCAGCCTCGTCAACGATCGTGTAAGTATCAATCGCAGCGTAATCATGGGCGCGGACTATCTCGAAGTTCGCCATCCCGACGCGGCCGTTCCGATGGGCATCGGCGAAGGCTCGATCATCTCGTGCGCCATCGTGGATAAAAACGCCCGCATCGGAAAGAACGTCGTCATTCGCGGATCGAAACGGCTGGCCGATTGCGACGGCGACGGATATGCCGTCCGCGACGGCATCGTCGTCGTAATGAAGAACGCTGTCATTCCGGACGGCACGCATGTCGAGTAGTCTTCCGCACCGGCGTGATTCGGCGTTCATCGAAGCGTAGAGCCAATTCGGGGACAAATGGAAAAATCGGGCATGATTGCATCCCAATCCAACAATGGAAGTGAATTTTTACGGATCGAGGGGCTGGCGCTTTTCCTGGGCTGCATCGCCATTCAACTCATTACCGAGGTCATGACCCAGTGGGGCGCGTATTTCTATTCGCCCCCATCCGGCGGCGGCAGCATCGTATACGTCGCCATCGGCCTGGCCGGCACGATGTTCGTCGTCACCTACATCGTTTCGGCCTTGTCGGATCCGCTCATCGCCTTGTGGTCCGACCGGACCGACACCCGCGGACGCCGGCGGCTGGTTCCCCTCGCGGGCCGGCGACGCCCCTTCATTTTCTGGGGCTCCATTGGAGTAACGGTTACCGGCATCCTGTTCTGGCATCCGCCGCTTGCGCACACTTCCATCGCCAATTTCCTTTACGGCACGGCCATCCTGTGCATTCACTGGGGACTTTTTGTAGCCATGTGCACGACGCCGTTCAATGCGCTCGGCCCGGAAATCGCCCGGACGAAAGAAGGCCGCGTCCGCATCGGCACGTGGATTGCCGCCGGCATGATTGTCGGTCTGGCCATTGCCGAAATTGCGCCGGGCATCCTTGTGGACCTGCTCGCCCCCGCACGGACCGAACCCCTGCCCGAAGACGGCATCGTCCCCGTGTCGCCGGAAGGATTCCAACGCATGGCGATCCTCTTTTCGGCGATAGCGCTGCTCTTTTTCCAGTTCACCGTCTGGACCGTCCGGGAACGATACCACTCGGAAGATCAATCGGTAATCGCCCCGCCGCTCGCCGTTGTCGCGCAAACCCTGCGCAATACCGTATTCCTTCGCTACATCCTTATTTTCTTTCTATTCAACCTCGGTTACCTCGCGGTGCAGCGCGTCCTGCCGTACTGGGCCAAGGTGGGGCTTCACGGAACCGAAAGCACCGTCTCGCTGCTCATGGCGCCGTATATCGTCTTCGCGCTGCTGGCTCTTGCGCTGACCGATCGCCTGTCCCGTTACCTGCCCGTCAAATGGATGATCTTCCTCTCGCTCGCAATCATCACCTCCGGCCTTCCCATGATGTACGTCATCGGCGTCTGCGGCTTGAGCGACCACGTAAAGACCCTACTCGGCGCGGCCTTGTTTGCCTATTGCGGCATCGGCCAGGGCATGCAGTACGTTCTTCTGACGCCCATGATCGGCGAAATCATTGACTACGACGAGCGCCGTTCCGGCGAACGCCGCGAAGCCATCTATCAAAGCGTCAGCGGCCTCGCATGGAAAGGTTCCCAGGCGCTCTCCGTTTATGTCGCGACGCTGACAATGGGCTTTTGGGGAAATTCAATCGAAAACCCCACCGGCATCTTCCTTGTCGGTCCCATCGCCGGACTCTTCGGACTCTGCGCCATGGCCGTCTGCTGGACCTATCCCGTCCTCCACGTCACACGCGAAAGCCCCGAAAAAGAGTGAAGCGCCACTTGTTCGTGCCGTGCGGAATTCACCAACCTGACATTATTCGCGGTTGCGGGTCCGTCAATGCCGGCTGGCCCGGCGCGCCTTGGCGGCCATGCGCCGAAGTAGCCACGGACAAAAGAGTTTTGCCGTGGCCGCGGTAAAGAGGATAAGGCTGGACGTATGCGCCTTATGCCATTACCGGCGGCGCCGGACAGGCGTTTCCAGCCCGGCCCGTCGGATGCTCGCCATGGCGATTCAGACAGGCCACCGCCTCCCGGACCGACGCCAGAAACGGAATGGCATTGAACAGACCAAACGGGTCCATGCCGGCGGAGTCGAAAACGGCGCGCGGCACAACGGCGGTGTGCGCAAGATAGCAAACCCTGCCGTACCGGTCGGGTTCGGGCAACCGCACCATATTGGACGCGACGGGCCGTCCATCCGGTAGTACGAAACACGCCTGCTTCGCGCCGGGCGCCGATTCAACCGGAAAAGAAAGCAGATGCTTTTCGATTTCGCGCGCCGCGACGGCCGAAAGGCCGGGCTGCGTGTAACAAAGCATTTGATGCCCCTCGAATCCGTTCGGCGACTGTTCCCGGCCCAACCGCAGATAAACATGTTGCCAGACTTCAATTCTCGCCATCGTCCCCGCACCTCGTTTATCCGCCGCGAATAAGGCTTGTCCGCCCGAAAGTGCAAGCGGCGCCATGTCCGCTGGACTTACACAATGATGCGCACTTCTTCCTCAAGGCGGATGCCGAATTGTTCATGTACGCGCTGCTTGCAGAGTTCAATCAGCGCGAGGATGTCGTCGAAGGTGGCGCGATCCTCGTTCATGATGAAATTCGCATGCCGCGGGCTGACCACCGCGCCACCGACACGCGTGCCCTTGAGCCGGCATGCTTCGATCAGGCGTCCCGCATGATCGCCGGGCGGATTCTTGAACACGCTCCCACAGCACAGCCCCTGCGGCTGCGTATCGCGGCGCCGTGCCATGTAATGCGCGAAAACCTCGCGCTGATCCCTGTCCGACGGTTGAAATTGGAATACGCCGCCGATCACGAAATCCCGCCGGCCGCAGAACGTCTGGCTGCGATAGGCGTAATCGTCTTCGGTGACGAAAAAGGTCTGCGGCGCGTCATCGGTTTCGCGCATGATGGCCACCGATTCGAGCCACTGGCACGTGGCGCCGTTCACCGTGCCCGCGTTCATGACGATTGCCCCGCCGACCGAACCCGGAATCCCCGTTAGGCCGCCCGTCGCGTCGTAATTGTTCGGAACGATGATTTCGCGCACCAGCCATTGCAGATCCACGCCCGATGCAATCCGGTAGCGGTCTTCTCCCAGTGGCGTGACGTCCGCCAGTCCCCGCGTAAACAACACGACGCCCGCAAAGCCGTTGTCGGACACGAGCAGGTTCGAGCCGCGTCCCATGACGAACATCCGCTCCGCGTTTCGCACGGCCCACGCGAAAGCCTGCGCGGCTTCCCCCGCATTGCGGGGAAACAGCGCCCACTCCGCCGGGCCGCCAACCTTGTAAAAGGTTTCGGGAGCGAGCGGATAGTCGGGCTTTGCAAAATCAAACGGCGGTGTCTTCATCACAGTCCGATTGTACCATAGACAAGAAGTGAAATAACCCGGCTTGCAGGGCAATCGCAGTAAAAGTGGTTTTACGGATAGAGAATTTCGAGTAGGAAGAAAATGGTGGGCGATACTGGACTTGAACCAGTGACCCCTTGCATGTCAAGCAAGTACTCTAACCACCTGAGCTAATCGCCCATGTCGAAAGCCATTCTATCAGCCGCGTGTTTTGTTGTCAAATGAACGAATGCGGCTAAGCCGTGTTATACTGTTTTCGTTTTGATTTGGATTTTCGACCGGCGTGCCGGACCGGGATATCGTAATCGCCGCCGTGGGCGGGAAAGGGTTTGCATCATGACGAACCATATTCGCTTTGCAATGGCCGCGGCGCTTGTGTATGCCTCCGGCGCGGCGGGGGCCGTATGGCATGTAAATGTGAACAGCACCGCGCAATCGCCCGACGGGGTCTCGTGGGCCACGGCGTACCGGACGATTCAGGAAGGGATTGATGCGGCCTTTGGCGCGGGCGGCGGAGAAGTCTGGGTCGCGGCGGGCGCCTACAACGAATCGCGCGCGTCGAACGAGTCGAATTCGCTGCTGCTGAAATCCGGCGTCGCCGTCTACGGCGGGTTTGCCGGCGTCGAAACGGCGCGCAATCAGCGTGACTGGGCCGCGCGCGCCACCCTTATTGACGGCAACACGCAAGGCGGGCGCGCGTATCATGTCGTCATCGGTTCGGACAATGCCACGCTGGACGGTTTCACCGTCACCGGCGGCAGCGCAAACGGCCCCAACCCGCATATCCGCGGCGGCGGCATCTACAACGTGTCCGTCAGCCCCACGATCGCCAACTGCACGATCGCCGGCAATACCGCCCAGAGCGACGGCGGCGGCATCTACAATTCCAACGCCAGCCCCTCCATCGTCAACTGCGTCGTTTCGGGCAACCGGGTCGTCGGCACGGGACGCGGTGGCGGCATCTACAATTCCACCAACGCCTCACCCGCCATCGAGGCATGTGTGTTTTTCACCAACCAAGCCACGTATGGCGGCGCCGTCGCCAACCGGAATGGTTCGTCGGCCATGCTGATCAACTGCGTTTTCCGCAGCAACAGCGCCACGCAAGGCGGCGCAATCTTCAACGATGGTTCCGCCGCGGATATCCGCAATTGCACCCTTCATGGCAATGCGGCCACCAGCAAGGGCGGCGGCATTTACAATACCGCGTCCGCGCCCGGCGTCGTCAACAGCATTGTCTGGAACAACACGCCCGATCAGATCGCGGATGAGGCGGGTTCTTCACCGGTCATCGCCTATTGCGACATTCAAGGCGGCTATGCCTCGGGCACGAATGTCATCGCCCTTAATCCCATGTTTGTCAATGCCGCCTCGGGCATTCTCCAACTCAAAAACGATTCTCCCTGCATTGATGCCGGTTCGGACGACGAGGCGCCCAACACCGATATCCTCGGCGTGCCGCGCCCCCAATGCGCCGCCGCGGACATGGGCGCCTATGAACAGGAACCGCCGGTTGTCCGGTTCAGCGCGGACACGCTGTCGGGCGTCGTGCCGGCGATCATCCAGTTCACCGACGGTTCTTGCGTCGGCGAGGGCGCTGTGTATGAATGGGATTTCGGCGACGGCGGGAGCAGCAATGAGCAAAACCCATCGCATACCTATGCCACACACGGCACGTTTACCGTCACATTGGCCATCGGCAACGCTTCCACGTCCAAACAGGTCACCATCGCGGCGCGCCCCACGGCCGCCTTCACCGCCAACACGATCTCCGGCCCCGCGCCGCTCGAGGTCCAGTTCACCGATCAATCCACGCCCGGCAGTTCGCCCATCACGCAATGGGCATGGTCGCTCGGCGGCGGGCAGACGTCCACCAGCCAAAACCCCAGCCGCACGTTTTCCGAACCGGGCACTTATACCATTTCGTTGACGGTAACGAACGCCGTCGGCGAATCCACCGAAACCAAAACCGCATACATCACGGTCACTCCGCCTCTTTCCCCTTCCGCCGCGTTTTCCGCAAATGTTACAACGGGCGCCTCGCCGCTCATGGTCTTTTTCACGGACGAGTCCACGCCCGGCACATGGCCCATCACGGGATGGCTTTGGGATTTCGGCGACGGCCAAACCAGCACGCAGCAGAATCCAAGCCATTCCTATGCCCAGGATGGCGCGTACTCGGTTTCATTGACCGTGACCGCGCAACGGGGAACCGTCGTCAATCAGGATACGACCTCCAGGGAAAACTACATTTTCGCCTATACCCTGCCGGTTGCCGCGTTCAGCGCGGATCCGCCGCTGAACGGCGTCGCGCCCTTGAGCGTGCAATTCCACGATCAGTCCACCGCCTCGCCGAGCCAGCCCATTACGGCATGGGAATGGAATTTCGGCGATCAACAGACCAGCGATGAAAAGGATCCGCTGCACGTCTACACCGTGGCGGGAACTTACACCGTGTCGTTGAAAGTCACGACCAATGTGGGCAAGAGCGACACGAAAACCGTAGCCAGTCTCGTCACGGTCATGGTCATGCCGCAGGCCGATTTCAGCGCGAATCCCGTTGTGGGACTCGCCCCGCTGCAAGTCCAGTTCACCGATCTCTCGTCGCCCGGAAGCCAGCCCATCATCCAGCGGGTGTGGGATTTCGGCGATCAGACCGCCACAAGCACCGAGCAAAATCCCTTGCACACCTACGCCAATCCCGGCATCTACACCGTCCAATTGACCGTCACGACGAACGTGGGATCCGATCAGGAACGCAAAACGGATTACATCGTCGTGAACACGCTTCCCGTCGCGGGTTTCAACGCGGACATCACCTTTGGCTACGCGCCCATGACCGTTCACTTCACCGACCAGTCTACGCCCGGTAGCGCCGCCATCACGGCATGGGCATGGGATTTCGGCGACGGATCGCAGCCGAGCAACGAGCAAAATCCTGTGCATACCTTTTTGGTTGCGGGCGATTACGACGTGATTCTCACTGTAACCACGGCTGTCGGATCGGACAATTTCAGGCGCGTCATCCGGGTTCGCCGACCTCCCATGATCATCACCGACAACGCCATACTGCCCACGGCCACGGTCGGAGAACCCTACGCATTTACCTTCCACGTCGTACAGGGCACGCCGCCCTATCGCTGGTCTGTCACGCAGAAGACCGAGGGTCTCCCCCCCGGACTGGAATTGACCGAGGACGGCGTCTTGCAGGGCATTCCCACGAGCGACGGCGCCTACACCTTCCGCATTCGCGTCATGGATCAGTTCGACGACACCAGCGACAAGGGCTTCACCCTGACCGTCATCAAAGCGCCTGTCGGCGAAGGCGAGGGCGAAGGTGAGGGCGAAGGCGAACCCGCCGGCTGCATCGGAGGCGCCCTCAATAGACCCGGAACAACAGGCCCCTTCGGACCCGTCGCGGCGGATGCCTTCCTTGCGGCCGCCTGTGCCGCATTGCTGATCGCCACGCGTCCGGTCCGGCGCAACCGAACCGTCGCATAGAAAGAGAAAACCGGTCAAATGGAATAACTTGGCAACAGCAATAAAAAATGCTAAAATAAAGCATAGAGAAATCAGCGAGAATGCTGTTCCACGGGAGAGTCACGGATGCCGACCTATGAATATCACGCTATTCGGGCGGAAGGCGACGAGGAAAAATCGTTCGTGGGGGGCGTGGTCATTGCAAAATCCAGACATGAAGCCAAGGAGAAGCTCCGACAAAAGGGCCTGAAGGCGACCATGCTCCGTCAAGCCAAAGGCATAATGGCTGTCCTCAAATGGTTTGACGCGGATATCCGCTGAACAGATAAGCGTCAATCGTTCCTCGCATCATACGGCGAGTTTTCCTGTCGGAATCCTGTTTTTCACCCTCTTGTCTCAGAGCGAATCAAGTCAAGGCGGCAGAGCGCCGAGCGGCGCCGCAACTCGGCCGTCGAAAGTGCCTGTCGCGCCAGATTTCCCAAACATCCCAGACGAGACCGGAAACCGTTCGGAGAATGGAAAGAACCCGATTCAATCATGGAAGGAATTCAGGGCAATCTGTAGCCTGCTAAACATGGATTCTCAGCGGTCATACTCCAATAGGGTAGAGTTTCTCCGCATAGAGTACATCGCTGGCGTACTGAAAACACGCGTGGATGTCGTTGATAGCGATGCCAGGGTAGTTCCGCAAGATGTCGTCGTAAGTCCAGCCTTGTGCGAGGAGATCAGATGAACTCGACGGCAAGGCGCGTTCCCCGGATAACCGGCTTGCCAGCCAACACCTCTGAACCGCGCACGAGCCCGGGCGGGCGAAACCGCCACAATCCGCTGGAAACAATGGCGCGCCTGACTGGACTCGAACCAGTGGCCCTCGGCTTAGAAGGCCGATGCTCTATCCACCTGAGCTACAGGCGCGCAAATCAATTTGATTATCCCACATGGGCCGGCGTACTGCAAAATGATGGCGGGTGGCTCTTCCGTTCGTTCGACCCCTTCCAACCCTTCCAACTTTCATCCATATAGCTTCGAGCAACCACCCGCTTTCAACCATAAACCTTGACCCTTGTGCCTTGTGCCTTGTGTCTTGAACCATGAGCCTTATAACCGGGTTGTGGCGCGGCGGGCCGCGCTTGCCTATAATGGCGGACAAGGAGAAGCCATGCGATGAGCAGAAAGAACAAGGCCGGCCACGTTTTCATGGGCCTTCTGTGGATGGCGCTGGCTGCCGGTCTGCTTCATGCCCAAGAGCCGCCGGGCGGGGCCGTGGTCGAACCGCCGCCTGCCGCCGACGCGATCCAGTCGCGCATGGCCAATGTCCAGAGTCTGGATACGATTGAGCAGCCCCGAAAGGACGAGATCGCCGCCGTGTATGGCGAGGCGCTGAAGTTACTCAAGACGGCGGAAGAATGGAAAAGCAAGGCCGCGCCGTTCGGTCAGATTCTGGAAAACGGCCCGGGGCAACTGGTCCGCATGCAACTCGACGCTCTGGGCCAGCCGCAGACAGTCCGCATTGACGTGCCCAAAGAATCAACGTTGCTGGAACTGAATCACCGCCTTCTTCTGGCCGAGGAAGATCTCGGTCTTGCGCAGGCCAGGCAGGCCGCCATCGAACAGGAATTGGCACAACGGGGCGAACGCCGCAAAGAACTACCCGCACTGATTCTGAATGCGCGGCAGCGTCTGCGCGACCTGGCGTCCGTGACGTTCCCGCCGGACGCGTCCGAGTCGGACAAATTGCTGCTTGAGGCCCGGTATACGCTTGCGGGCGCGCAACGGTTTGCGATTGCCTGCGAGATTGACGCGCTCGAAAAGGAACTGCAAAGTTTCGATATTCGCGGCCAATTGCTCAAAGTGCAACTTGACGGCGCGGTCATGGAGGTTGAACAAAGGGAAAAGGCCGTTGGACTCTGGCGCGAGGCGGTAAGCGCCCGTCGCCAAGCTGATGCGCGCCAAGCCGCCGCGCAGGCGCGGGCCGACGTCATGGACGCGGCCAAGGCAAGTCCCGTCGTGCGGCAATACGCCGAAAAACTGGCCGCCGAAAATGCGGCGCTTGTCGAACGGCGCAACGGCCCGAAAGGCCTGATTGCACGCATTGACAAAGTGTCCGAGGATTTGCGCCGAATCGAATCATCACTGAAAATGGTGAAAGACGAATTCACCCGCGCACGCCAGAAAGCCGAATCGCTGGGATCGAGCAATGCCGTTGGGATCATGCTTCGTCAGAGTGGCACGCATCTGCCGGATCTCCGCGAGCATCGCCGCAATCTGCATATCCGGCAGTCCGAAATCGCCGCGATCCAGACGGAACGTGTCGGCCTTGGCGAGCAACGTGCAAGCATGGCCAACATTGAAAGCACCCTGCGCGAACTTGTCCCGCCGATAGAAGATCCCGCGCTCCAGCAACAGCAGACCCGCCTCTCCGCGAGTCTGCGCGGCTTGCTGAAAGCCAAGCGTGACGCCCTTGACGCGTTGATGGACGACTATGATGCGCTTTTCGAGAAACTGGTGGACGCCGATGCGAAAGAGCGCGAACTCATCGCCGAGACCGGGCGATTCGAGCAGTTCATAGACGAACGCGTGCTGTGGATCCGCAGTAATGGTTTGTTCGGCTGGGGCGAGGCGCGGACCTTGGCCGATTTGTTACGGTCCATCGCTAATCCGCAAACTGTCAAAACGATTCCCGGAACGATATGGACCGCTGTGGCTGAACGGCCGGCGGTGGATGGCGCCATAGCCATTGCGCTACTGTTGTTGATATGGTTTCGACGCTGGCTGGGATCCCGTCTTGTCGCGGAAGGCGCCTTGGCGTGCCGGTCTGCCTGCATCACTTTTATCCCCACGCTGCGCGCCATGGGGCATACCTTGGCCATGGTATTGCCGTGGCCCCTGTTGTTATGGCTCATCGGCGACCGTCTTGCCGCGGCCACGGGCGGAAGCGACCTCGTTCGCGCGGTAGGCGCCGCCGCTAAAAATGCGGCATGGGTTACGCTGGTTCTGTGCGCCGTGCGTGAATTTCTGTTTCCCGGCGGCTTGGCGACCGCTCACTTGGGGTGGGCGGAAAAGCCCGTCCGCACCCTTCGCAAGCACACCGGCTGGATGCTGGCGCTGGTTCCGGCGCTGGTCTTCATTTTGTCGCTTTCTTCCGGATTGGGCGACGAACGCATTGACGAATCCCTGGGCCGCTTGGCCTATCTGGCCGTTCTGGCGGTCTTTGCGCTGTTTGCCCATGTGATTCTGCGTCCGGCCAACGGCGCCGTTCCGCAATGGTACGCCCTGCGCACAGGCGCAAAATACCGATTCGAAGGCATTGCGCATGCCGCCGGCATTGCGATACCGATCCTGCTGGGATTGCTGACGGGATTGGGCTATTACTACACGGCGCACCGGCTCGGTGTGCGGCTTTTCGAGACGGCCGCGCTGGCGTTCGGCATCGGCGCCGCGCGCGGATGCGTTTCGCGCTGGCTCCTGCTGGCGCGCCGGCGCCTGGCCATGGATCGCGCGCGCGCGTTGCGACATGGACCGAAAGACAACGACACCACGGACATTTGCCGGGACGAGGCGCCGGAAATCGAACTGGGACGCATTGATCTCCAGATGAACCGCCTCATAAAGACCGTTGCGATGATAGGTCTTGTCGTGGGAATGTGGGGTATCTGGTCGCGCGAATTGCCCGCCTTGCGCATCTTCACCCAGATCGAAGTCTGGCGCGCGGAAGGTCTCGCCGCCGCGCCCGCCGCGCAGGCGCCCGCCAAAACCGACGCACAACCGGCGCCCGCGCCTTCCGCGCCCGCGGGAACGGCGCTGACCGTGGGCGATCTCCTGCTTGCGTGCATCTTCGCGGGCATGACGCTCGCCGCCACGCGCAACATCCCCGGCCTGCTGGACCTGACGGTGCTTTCGCGAACGCATTACATGCGCGGCGAACGCTACGCCATCACGACCGTGGCGCGCTATCTGATTGCCATGGTGGGCATCACCCTGACGTTCAATGCGCTGGGCATCGGATGGTCCAAAGTCCAATGGCTGGTCGCGGCGCTCAGCGTGGGACTGGGTTTCGGCCTCCAGGAAATCTTCGCCAACTTCGTCAGCGGCATCATCCTTCTGATCGAACGCCCCATTCGCGTGGGCGACACCGTAACCGTCGGCGGCGTCAACGGCATCGTCTCCCGCATCCAGATTCGCGCGACACGCATCACCGATTTCACCCGAAAAGAGCTGATTGTCCCCAACAAGGAATTCATTACGCGCCAAGTCATGAACTGGACCCTTTCCGACTCGATTGTGCTGGTAACCATCCCGGTTGGAATCGCGCGCAACGCCGACGCCGAACAAGCACAAGCCATCCTCTACAAACTTGCGGCCGGAATCCCACACGTCATGGCCAATCCCGCACCCGTCGTGCTGCTGGCCGGCATCGAAAAGAACACGCTGAAGTTCGAATTGCGCGTTTACTGCGAGGATGTGGACTTCACAGTGCCCGTTCAACACGACCTCAACATGGCCATTCACAAGGCATTCCGCGAGGCCGGCATCGAAACGGCCTGAAGAATGGGGGGCATACATGGAAAAACGTGGGCCTTGACATGTCCGGACGCACGGTGATGGATGGGGCGGAAGCGACAGTTCCACCGCCGCGGTCGGATCGGCATTCTTGACCGGCTCGTACACGGCGGGGCTTTTCCTGATTGTCGCCTGCTCGCTGGCCGCGGCCGCGACACTCTCTATCCTGCCTGACGATTAAAGTACTGACGTGGGCGTTACCCACAACCCAGTTTCTCCTCGTGCTCGTACTCGTACTCGCAATCAAAACCCCGCAATTTTCGCACTTCGCCCAATAAAAGGCTTGCGGGACCTAAAAGGCATCAGCCTATTTTGTGTTTGGTCCTTTTCATCCTTGTTCGGTTTGCGCTTAGGGTTTTTGGCGGGTATTATTACGCAGTTTTCAATGGGAGGGATGAAAAATGAAACGCGTTGTGTTCCGGCGAATGGCATTTGTAGTGGCGGTTTGTCTGGTGGTTTCGGTTTTCGAGGCGGCGGCCGCCGTGAGCGTGCCGAGCGTCATCGGCAGTCATGCGGTGTTGCAGCAGGGCAAGGTGATACCGATTTGGGGCAAGGCCTCGCCCGGAGAGGAAGTGTCCGTCACGTTCAACGGGAAAACCGTCAAGGCGGTCGCGGGCGCCGACGGGAAATGGATGGTCAAGATGCCTAAGGCGAAGGCCGGCGGACCTTTTGAATTGACCATCTCCGGCAAGGAAAACACATTGAAATTTGACGATATTCTCGTCGGCGAGGTATGGGTCGCCTCCGGCCAGTCGAACATGCAATGGGCCGTGAAAGACACGAATAACGCCGAACAGGAAATCGCCGCGGCGAATTTGCCGTCAATCCGGCTTTTCTATGTCACGCGAACGGTGGCCACGCAGCCGCAGGATGATTGCGAGGCCTCATGGACGCATTGCACTCCTGAAACGGTCCCTGGATTTTCAGCGGTGGCTTTTTATTTTGGACGTGAATTGCACAAGGCGTTGAACGTGCCTGTCGGCCTGATTCACACCTCGTGGGGCGGCACGCCTGCGGAATCGTGGACCAGCCGTCAAACCCTTGAAGCCGATCCGGATCTCAGGTGCATCGTCGAGCGCTGGGACAAGACCCTGGCCGATTATCCGGCGGCAAAGGCGTCTTTCGACAAAGCGCTGGCGGAATGGCAGGCCGCCGCGGAGAAAGCCAAAGCCGCGGGCCAACCGGAGCCGCCGGACAAGCCCAAGCCTCCCCAAGGTCCGGATAGTCCCTGGCTGGCGTCGGGGCTGTACAATGCGATGATTGCCCCGCTGCTGCCGTATGCGATTCAGGGGGCAATTTGGTATCAGGGCGAGTCGAATGCCGGCCGTGCCTATCAGTACCGCAAACTGTTTCCGGCGATGATAGAAGACTGGCGGAAAGCGTGGGGCCAAGGGCCGTTCCACTTCTATTTCGTGCAGTTGGCGAATTTTACCGAGCGAAAGCCCGATCCGGACGATTCGGACTGGGCCGAATTGCGTGAAGCACAGACGATGGCGCTCGATCTGCCCAACACGGGCATGGCCGTGGCCATTGACATCGGCGAGGCCAAGGACATTCATCCGCGCAATAAGCAGGATGTGGGCAAACGGCTTGCCCTCAATGCGCTGGCCAAGGCATACCACAAGCGTGTTGCGTTTTCCGGGCCGATGTACAAATCCATGCAGGTGCGGGGCGACAAAGTCTTGTTGCGTTTCGATCATGCGGACGGTGGATTGTCCGCGAAAGGCGGCACGTTGAAGGGGTTTGCGATTGCGGGCGAAGACCGGCGGTTTGTATGGGCCGACGCGGTCATTGAGGGTAAGACTGTGGCGGTTTCGTCGCCCAAGGTTGCCAAACCGGTTGCCGTCCGGTACGGATGGGCGCATAATCCCGATTGCAACCTGTATAACGGCGCGGGTCTGCCCGCATCGCCTTTCCGCACGGACGACTGGCCCGGTATCACCGTCGGCAAGAATTGACGTGTAAAACGATGGGTGCACCACGGCCTCGTTCATCATGAACGGGGCCGCTTTTATCAGGATACTTTCGTGAATAGACTATTGCGGCCGTTTGTCCGGTTGATGGTTCGCGCGCTTTTCCCGGGCATTGCGCAGAGCCTCGAACAGGAAGGCCAGTTCGATCTTCACGAACATCCCGCCGACCCCGGCGACATGGATGTTTCTCGGCATCTTGACGTGGAAGACAACGGTTCGGACACGACGCTGATTTGTTTCGCGGGCATGGCCGTGCTCTATGCCGCCATGCCGAAGTTCGAGTTTCGCAAGACACTGGCCGGCACGGGCGGCACATATAACTACATCTGGGTGCGCGACATTTATCGTTCCTATTACGACCGGGCCCCGGACGGTTCGCCGAACGGTCTCGCGTTTTATACGCGCATCATCGGCGACGCGATCGACAGGCTGGGTTCCACGTTCAACATTGCGATCGGTGCATCGGGCGGCGGTGCGGCGGCTTTCGCGTTCAGCGGCCTCCTGCCGATTCATCAGATCATCACGTTCAATCCGGCCTTTCCGATGAATGAATACGGTTCGTGGAAAAATATTGGAGGGATTCTTTTCGATGTTTCCAAGTTGTTGCGCCACCCGAAAGCCCACATCGAGGTGCTCTTTGTTGTTTTGGGCGTGAGGTTTTTATACAACCGCAACCGCCGCATGGTCGGTGTTGAAAACATGATGAATCCGATCGAATGTTACCACCGCAAAGAACCGCCTGCCCCTGCCACGGTCTTCTTCAGCACAAACAGTCTGCCCGACGCCCGGCAAATTCGGCAATTTCGAGATGTCCCGACCGTGGCCGTAACACCGATCGTCTCCGAACGCCACAATTGCATGGCCGAACTCAAACAACGGGGTGAACTGGGCCCGCTAATTCACGCGGTCATCCGGGAAGGCATGGCCGGGCGGCCATAACTTGCATTTCGTTTGCATTCAACACACGTCGGCGATGGTCGTGCCTTCGAGTATTTCGGCCACGCGGTCGCGTATTTCGGTAAATACGCGGATCAGTCCGTCCTCGCGTTCGATGGGCGTGGATTCGTAAAAATATTTGCTGACCGATTCGGTTGGGGCCAAGGCGCCGTCGAACAGCCTTACAATCTCGGCAATGCTGATGGCGTTGGCCGGCTTGGCAAGGCGATAGCCGCCGTGCTGGCCCTTGGTGCTCTGCACATACCGCGCGTGTTTCAAAGCCAGCAGGATATGTTGCAGGAACTTGATGGGAATACCCTGTTCCTGCGCGATCGTCTCGCCGCTGACATGCTCACCCGGCTTGTGGCGGGCGAGACAAATCAGGGCCAACAGGGCGTATTCGCTCCGAGTGGTCAGTTTCATGCCGCCTCCACCTGTCCGATCCGATTTTCTCACCAGTATATCGCAATGGCGGCATAATGGGAAAAATGCTGATCCACACCGGCAATTGATCATGACTCCCTGACCCCAACCATGGGCGAGTATGGATTTTGTGGGCCTGGCGGGCTTAACCCGGGCGGAAAAATGTCTTGCGGAACTTAATCGTCCACCAAGTCCATCTCGTTTATGGAATAAGCCGGGAATCTTTGCGCCTACCGAAGTATTCGGGGTGGCGATGGCGGCGCGTTCTTTCGTGTTCAGTCGAAAAGTTGTTTTCTGACGGGCACGTGAAGAAGAGTCCCGACGCACATCATGGTGGTCATGTAGAAATTGCCGCCGTAACTGAGAAAGGGCAGGGGGATGCCGGTAACGGGCATGAGTCCCAGCGTGATGGCGATATTGACGAAGATATGGAAAGCGAGAATGGTCACGCAGCCCGCGGCCAACAGGGCATTGGCCGGTTCGGATGCCTTCAAGGCGAGTTTGAGTCCGCGAAGCAGAAAGGTCAGGTAGAGTCCCAGGACGATGATGGCGCCGACGAACCCGTGCTCTTCGGCGAGCAGCGAAAAGATGAAGTCGGTGTGGTGTTCGGGCAGATAATTCAGCATGGTCTGTGTTCCTTGCCGAAATCCCTTGCCCGAAAAACCACCGCTGCCGATGGTGATTTTACTCTGCCGGATTTGCCAGCCGGCGCCCTTGGGGTCGGCTTCGGGGTTTACAAAGGACAGTAGGCGTTTTTGCTGGTAGGGTTCGAGTTTTTGGTATGCGATGGGCGCCATGGCCAAACCGGCGAGCAGGACCATGAGCAAATGCCACCAACGACATCCGGCCACCCACAGCATGACGACGGTAACGGGACCCAACGCCAAGGCGGTTCCGAGGCTGGGCTGCTTGAGAATCAATAGGCCGGGCACGCCGGCGATAACGAAGGCCAGCAGGAAAAAAGGCAGCGAACGCACACGATCTTTTATCAGAGAAAGATACCATGCGAGGGTGTAGACGACGATAATCTTGGTCTGTTCCGATGGCTGTAGATGCAGCGGTCCCAAGGGCAGCCAGCGTTGTCCGCCCTTGACCGAAACGCCGAAGAGAATGACGGCGCCCAGAATAAGGATTGCCCCGCAATAGAAAACGGGGGCGATGGACACGAGAAATCGCGAGTCCATGCACATAATCAGCAGGGCCAAGACAACACCGGCAAGGCAAAACGCGGCTTGTTTGAGGTAATAAGGCATCCCCGCCGTTGTGCCGCGGCTTGCGCTGAACAGCACGACTAACCCGACAAGGGCCAACGCAAGGACCAGACCGGCGAACATCCAGTCAATTCGCTTGAGATTGCGGTAATTGAAAATCCCGACACGAACATCGAGGATGTCAAAATCTTTAATTTTTTGTGTCATACCCGATTCCGCCGGATGCGATATTCATGTTTCCGCCCCGGGCGCGTCCGTAAAAATGTTCGATAACCTGTTTGGCGAGCGGAGCGGCGGCGGAACTGCCGTGGTGCCCATGTTCAACAAGGATGCATATGGCCATTTTGGGTTCGCGATCCAGCACGCCGCAGACAAACCAGGCATGATCGCGTAATGCATAGGGAATATCTTCTTCCTTTGCATACTCTTTGTGCTGTTCCAAGGAGACCATCTGGGCCGAACCGGTTTTTCCAAGGACAATCATGCCTGGCACTTTTGCGGCTTTTCCGGTGCCGCTGGGGGCGGGGGCCTCTTTTTCGACGCATTTGCGCATGCCCGCCCGAACGATTTCCAGCGCCTTGGCGCCAATGAATGGTTCGGACACATGGGGTCCGACCGCCTTATTTAGGTACGGGCGGACCCGGTGGCCGCCGTTGATAATGGCGGCCATCATGACGGCGCATTGCAGGGGTGTGGCGGCTGCTTCGCCTTGGCCGATGGCCAAGTTGACGGTATTTCCCGGATACCATTTCCATTCCCACGGATTGTTGGGATAGAGTTTTTTGAGTTGGCGTTCTTTCCATTCGCGGGAAGGGATGAGGCCTTCGACCTCGCTGGGTAGATCGATGCCGGTTTTGACGCCAAGACCGAGTTTGTGTGACCACTCGACGATTTTGTCCACGCCCAGTTTCAATCCGACATTGTAGAAAAACACGTCGCAGGAAAACGCGAGCGCGTCCACGACGTTGACGGCGCCGTGTCCCGAATGGTTCCAGCAGCGCCACCGGCGGTTTACTCCGGGAAGTTGAAAGAAACCGGGACAATAGAATGTAGAGTGCTCGTCAATGACGCCTTCTTCGAGCGCGGCGGTTGCCAGCATGACCTTGAATGTCGAACCCGGGGCATAGGTTTCTCGGAAACAACGATTGACCATGGGGTTGGGCTTGGCGGTGAGCGCTTCGTTTCGCTGGCGGTTGCGGCCATGGGTGACGAAGACGCTTGGATCGTAGCAAGGTACGCTGGCAAGGGCCAGCACGGCGCCGGTATCCGCCTCGAGAACGGCAATGGCTCCGACTTGTCCTTCGAGCAACGCTTCGCAATAGGCCTGCAGTTCCACGTCCAGTGTGGTGAAGATCGAGCGTCCCGGGACGGGTTCGACGCGGAAGTCGGGTTCTTCCTTGAGTTTGCGGCCGTAACTGTCAATAATCCGGTCAATATCGGGCTGGCCGGTGGCGTCGGTGCGCAATTGGGGGCGTGTGTCCGAAGCGTAGACGTTGACCACGAGTTGCCCGTCGGTCCCGTGCATGTCCTCCTCGTACATTTGTTCGAGTCCGCCGCGTCCAATCAAATCCCCCAGTTGATATTGTTCGTTCGCCGCGAGTTCGTCCAGGTTGATTTCGCCGAGGTATCCGAGGATTTGGCCGGCGGTTTTGCCGAGCAGATAACGCCGCTGGGGCCGGGCCACGGCATAGACGCCCGGCAAGGCATAGACATATTCCTCGACACGGATAAGATCGTCCTTGGAAATGTCCTGTTTTACGACGATTTGGCGGTAGACCTGACGCTGGCGGCGGCTTTTTTCGATTTTGTCCTTGAGGGATTGGGCATCTATGCGTAACAGGCGTTCAAGACGCCCACAGACGTCGTCGAGATTTTCTTCCCGGCATTCGGCGGGGATGATGACCAGATCGCATGCGGGGCGGTTGTCGGCCAGCACGACGGAAGCGTCGGGGCCGTAGATAAGCCCACGCGGGGCTTTGAGGCGCTGGGGATGCAGCCGATTGAACTCGGCTTTTTGCCGGTATTCGGCCCAGTGAACGATCTGGAGGTCCCAGAGCCTGGTTGCAAGAATGGCAAAGAGCAGGGTCAGGGCCGCGCCGAGGGAATAAATCCGCTTGTCGCGGAATTCACTTCCTCCTTTTTTGGATGGGGCGGGCATCATGGCGGCGCGCCTCCCTGGAAGGCTTCCTCGTCAAATCGAAGCGATCGCGATAGAACAAAAAACACCAGCGGCGTGACCAGGGCTGTGTAGAAGGCGCCGGGCATGACCGTCGAAAAGATCGTCTGCAACGCGCTCATGTCTGGCGTCTGCACATACTGGATGCAGGTGTAAAGGGTTCCATGCGCGATGGAAGCCACCAATACGATGCCGGCCTTGACGGCGGGATGTTCGGTGATCAAGCGGCGCGCCAGCCTCGCCACCCAGAAGCCTATCAGGGCGTGGCACACGATGTGGTGACCAAGCAGGGTGTTGCCCGCCACATCCTGGTAAAGGCCGCCGAGAAGGCCGGTGAACATCGCGCGTTCCTCGCCGTGGCACATCGCAAAATACAGCACGAGCAGCAGGGTCAGATCGGGTAGCACGCCCTGGAGACGGATCGCGTCCAGCCACGTTGTCTGAAGCAACGCGGTGGCGATTACAACCACGGCCCAAAGCAGATTTTTTCGCATGTCAACAGCCCGGTTTCAAGCAAGATCGTAGCGCCTGCATGGTCAGGGTGCAAGCCGTTCCTGCAACGGGCGATCGTCGGGGCCCGTTGCCGACAGCGGTTCGGCGGGCGGCGTGCCGGCCAGTTCGCCGGCGGACGGGGCCGTTTCCCGCACGATGAAGATTTCGTCGAGACGATACGGATTGACGGCCGGCTCGACATCGGCGCTTTTCCACAGCGAACCGGTTTCGTGAACCGCGACCACGCGGCCGATGGGATAGCCGGTCGGAAAGAGGCTTTCCGGACTGGCTACGACCCGGTCGCCCGGCTGCACATCGTCTTTCATGTCAATATAATTCATTGAACAGTAAGGGCTGATATCGCTGCCGCTTCCCTGGACGATTCCACGCACCCGGTTGCGGGCAATCATGGCGCCGATTCGGCATTCGGTATTGCGCAACGTCACCACGGTCGCGCTGAAAGGGCCGACGCGGGTGACCATGCCGACGACGCCGTTTTCGGTAATGGCGCACATGGATTCGGCGATGCCGCGCAACGAGCCGCGATCGATGGTGACGGTTGCACCCTTAAAACTTTCGATGACTTCGGCGGCCTCGAGCGCAAAACGTTGTTCGGTGCGCGCGAAATCAATCATCTGGCGCAGACGGCGGTTTTCCTGGAGGAGTTCGTTCCGTTGGGCGGTGTGTTGCATGGCGTCGGCGAGTTGGCTGCGCGCGGTTTCGACCTCCGTGCGATAGGCGTTATAGGAAAACACCAGCCCGGCCACGTAGCCGGCGGCGCCTTGGACCGATTTCATGGCCTTGAGAAACGGGTAGGAGGTTGCGGAGACGGCTATGCGGAGGCCTTCGCCGATGAATCCGGCGCGCTTGCCGCCGGCCATCGAAGCAAGCGACAACGCCACGATGACCAACAGCACAATGGCCGGCCGGTGTTCGCTAATTCGACGGGAAAGAGCCACAGCCATCCCTCTTGCCGCGGCGTGTTTTCACCTAAACGCCGGGCTACGCATCTTCATCCTGGAAGCCCTTGAGCGTTTCGAGATACTTGCCCGTGCCCAAGGCCACCGCGGTGAGGGGATCCTCGGCCACGGCCACGTGCAGCCCCGTTTCCTTGGACAGCAACTGGTCTATGCCGCGCAGCAACGCGCCGCCGCCCGCCAACACCACGCCGCGGTCCACGATGTCCGCCGACAACTCCGGCGGCGTCCGTTCGAGCGTCACGCGGACGGCGTCCACAATCGCGCTGACCGGTTCGCGCAAGGCCTCGCGAATCTCTTCCGAGGTTATCGTGAGGATCTTGGGCAGGCCCATGACCTGGTCGCGGCCCTTGACCTGTATTTCGATTTCCTCTTTGAGTGGAAACGCCGAGCCGATGGCAATCTTGATTTCCTCGGCGGTCCGTTCGCCGACCATCATGTTGTAAGTGCGCTTGAGGTGCTGGATGATCGCCTGGTCCATCTCGTCGCCGGCCACACGCACCGACTTCGAAAACACGATGCCGCCCAGCGCAATCACCGCGACCTCGGTCGTGCCGCCGCCGATGTCCACGATCATGCAGCCCTGCGGCTCCTGCACGGGAAGCCCGGCGCCGATCGCCGCGGCCATCGGCTCTTCGATCAGGAACACCTTCTTGGCGCCCGCCAGCGTGGCGCTTTCCGTCACCGCGCGCTTTTCGACCGCCGTAATCCCCGACGGGATGCCGATGGCCACGCGCGGCCATACCAGGCGGCGGCGGTTATGCACCTTGGTGATGAAATACCGCAACATCGCCTCGGTGATCTCGAAATCGGCGATCACACCGTCCTTCATTGGGCGAATCGCGACGATGTTGCCCGGTGTCCGGCCTATCATGCTCTTGGCTTCGTTGCCCACGGCCCGGACGCGGCCCGTGTCGCGGTTGATGGCCACCACGGACGGCTCGCTGAGCACGATGCCCTGTCCGCGCACATATACCAGCGTGTTGGCCGTGCCCAGATCGATTCCCATGTCGCGGGAATACAAACCCGGAAGAAATCGCAAAAAACGGATCACAGTCAGCCCTCGTCTTCCGTGCGAAAATACGGATTCGCTGTTTTCCCACAGCGGCCCGCATCGGATAACCGTTGAATTGGGAACCACTTTCCGCACAACGCGCTCATGCGCGACAATTGGCGGCTTGTTCCCTCCCGCCGGGCGCCGCCGCACACCACGATAGTCGTGCGCGCGCTCCCGGTACAATGCGGCGATTATAACAGAAACCCACCCCATTTCAAATGGGCGGAAGTAGAAAGTTGCTTGAAAAGCCCGTATGCTTGTGGGAGGCGAAACGGATGACCGCAGGGCGGGAATGCGACCGATGAATGCAAAACGGGTATTGGCGATTGTCTTGCTTGCCGTATGGTTTAGGGCGGCGGCTTGGCCGGATGAGTCGGTGGTTCGGGCTTTCAACGAAGACGAGCCCGGCGTGAAGGAAGGCGCACGGCCCTACGAGATGGATTGGGCGAATCGCACCGCACCGGATCAGCCAGCATTGGTGGATTTCGAGGATCTGACCGGATGGCAGGTGCGATGCGCCGACGGCGCCGAGGCACAATTGTTTCGGTCGAAAGAAGAAAAACTCTTCGGCCATTATACGGGCAAGGCTTTATACCACGGGACGTCGGCGGCCAGCCGTTTCGTTTTGGAACCACCTGCGCCCATTGCGATTCCGGAACCGTTCACGGGTGTGGATTTGTGGGTGCGCGGCAACAATTGGGGCTGGGTCGATCCCCCCACGACGGCGCGTGTCGGGGTGCGTGTTTTGATCGGCGACGCGAAAGGGGAATCGTACCGGATCGATCTTGGCGTTGTGGATTTCGATTACTGGTTTCTAATGCATGCGACATGCGTAAGTCCCGATGGCAAGACGCGCCTCTATGAGCCTGTTGGCACGCCGAACGACGGCATCATTGACTTTCCGGCGCATTTCACCGGTATCGAAATCAACGGCTGTTCGAGCCGCGAACCCGCGAAATTGTTTTTCGACGCCCTATCGTTCTACACGATTCAATATCCGCCCTTGACGTTCGAGCCGGTTCCCGACGAGTTGCCATGGCCGACGACCCCGGACACGATTCTACCCTCGTGCAAACGCGACGTGACGATTCGGGCCATGAGCGGCATTGCGTCGGGAATCTGGTCGGCGGAGGCTTCGGACGGCGTGGATACCGTCCGCTATATCTATGCGCCCGGCGACGGCACGCTGGGCGACGTGCTCGTCGAGATGAATGGACAACGTTTTCAGCCGTGCAGGAAAGGCGGAATCGTGTTTCAGGCCGGGAACCGCGAGGTCCGGATCGGCGATGCGGGCGTTCAAGTCTCGCTAATGGAAAAACGCGATGAAGGGGACGGTTGCGTTGCGGTATGGCGCGCCACGGTGGACGGACAGACCTTCGATTACCGGTACGCGTTCCGGGTTCGGGGCAAATCCCTGATAGTTGATGTGTCGGCGGACACAGGAGACGCCGTGCAACTCGACATCGGTCTTGCGCGGGGTTTGTCGTCGCCCAAGACGGTATTCTTTCCGTATCTTACCTATGGCGACGACTGGCCGAAGGTCGTTTGCGCGACCGGAGACGGTGGATCGCTGTTTCTTTTGTCGCTGATTGATTACTACCATTCGGAGGCCTCCGAATTGTTCGGCGCGCCGCGCGTTCATGATGCCGGATCGGTCGAGTATGCGGGCGGCGCCGTGTATCGTCCGACGACCGCGGGCGTCCGCAACCCGATGCGCGAACGCATCTTCATCAATGTCGGCAGTGACGTCCACGAAGTTCTGCCGAATATTCCGAACCCCGATTCGGATACGCGGGAAGTCGCGCGGGAATACCTCTGGCGCAACATCGGGCATCCGTTTCAGAACGAGATGCTTCTGAAATACAAGGGGCATGGCATCGAGAAGTTCATTGCCTGCCATCATGAAGTCGGCTGGCGCGAGGGCGGCGAAAGTTTCACGTTGCGCGACCGGCCCGCGCCGAGCATCGGCGACGAGAAACTCGCGGAATACGCGGCGTTCGTGCGCAGCCTCGGCTACCGGTTCGGCACTTACACGAACTACACGGATTTCGCGCCCGTCAATGCGAACTGGAACGCGGACGACGTCTGCCTGCATTCCGACGGATCATGGCAGCGGGCGTGGCCGCGCTGCTATGCGTTGAAACCGTTACGCGCCGCCGAAAAGGAGGCCGTCTACGCGCCGCGTATCAATGCGCGTTACGGCACGACGGCGCAGTATTGCGACGTGCATACCGCGTACACGCCATGGGGACGCACCGATTACGACGCGCGGACGCCCGGCGCGGGCAAGTTCCGCACACAGTTCGACGCCTATGCGCGGTTGTTGCACAACGAAAGCGGCGCGCACAAGGGGCCGGTCTTCAGCGAGGGCAATTACCATTGGTTCTATGCCGGGATCGTGGACGGAAACTATGCGACGATCGTTCCCTATGGACGCGGCTGGGAATTTCCGCCGCTCGCCGATTTCGACCTGCTCAAGATGCACACGAAACTGACCGATTTCGGCATGGGCATGCCGCTGATGTACTACGGAACCGGCGGCGAATGGACAAAAGACCGATCGCGCACGAGTCCGTTTTTCGACCGGTTCATCGCCGCGACGATCGCGTTTGGTCACATCGGTTTTCTCGCGGACGAGTGGGGATTCGACGGCACGCTCAAGTCCTATTATCTGTTGCAGGCGCTGCAACAGCGGTATGTGGCGGTTCCGGTCAAGACGATTCGGTACTTCGACGGAAAGGAACTGGCGGACACGTCCGCGGCCATCGCGGGCGACGCCCACAAGCGCGGGCAAATCCGGACCGAATACGAAAACGGCCTTGTCACATGGTGCAATCTGAGTTTCAAGGACGACTGGCCGGTCGAGGTGAACGGCGTCGCGTACACCTTGCCGCCCGGCGGTTTCGCGGCATTCAAGCCGGACGACATTCTCGTGTATTCCGCGACGCGGAACGGACAGCGGCATGAATTGGTCTGGTGCCGCGATTACCTCTATCTCGATACGCGGGGCGCATTGGTGCGGACGCCTGTCTTGACGGCGCGCGGAACGTTGGCCGTCAAGCCCGACGGCGCACAGGCGTGGTGGATCATTCCCGCGACGAAATGCGACGAGGCAACGATTGCGCGCGCATGGCTGGACACAGGCGGCAATGTGCGTTTCAGCGCGACGGCCTGCACGCTCGACGGGGCGGCCGTGGGACCGGCGACGGTCTTGGAGGGAATGGATACGGTAACGGTCGTTCCTTCCACCGAGTCGTCCGTTGTGAAATACCGATTGACGGCGGAAACCGCCGACGCATCCGTCTTTTCGGAATTGCGCCTGGCCTCACGCACCGTGTTGACGACCAACAGCGTTCCGGCAACCGTTGCCGTGCGATTGCCCGTGGACGCCGACCCGACGCCGTTTGCGGTGACGTGGACTTGCGGACGGCCCGGCGCCGCGCCGTTCAAGACCGGAACCGCGGACCTTGTTCGTTCCGGCGACAGGCAAAGCGCCACCGCGACGATCGATCTCCCGATGCCCGCCGAAGCCCCCCTGCATGAGCGATGCTGGTATTCGTTTCAGCCCGCATGGCTGGGCGCGGATGCCGCGCGCTGGGCCGATGCGATACCATTGCCCGCGTTCGACATCACGCTGCCGGCCGGCGAATTCATGCTCGAAGCCCGAAAACCGTTCGACATGGGCGCGAACGCGATCAGCCACCTGCCCGGTCCCGTGACGGCGACGTTTCGCCTCGAAGCCGGCGGATTGTTGCCAAAACCGCTGGGCCGCCAGGTTTTTGTAAAACCGGAAGCAGTTCAACCGCTGATCTGGCGTCTGCACATGCCGGACGATCCCTGCGCGGCGAAACTGCGCATGACGGCGGATGCCGCCGGACATTCCGTCGAATGCGTGCGCCATCTGCAAATGCGGCCGGCGACATGGACCGTCGCCGAACTGACACGGTTGCCGATGGCGCGCGGGATGGGACTGCGCGGAACAGGAGAGGTTCCCTATGATTCGGCGGCGACCGGCGCATTGGTGGATATTGCGCGCGACGGACTCGCGGGCGAAACGCACCCGACCGTGTTCATGCACCCGCCGTACAAGACCGGCGTGGGATACGCCTCGGCCTTGTTCGACAATATTGCCTTGCCGGAAGGACGGCCCATGTTGAAATTCGCCATGGGTTTCCGCGCCGGATCCACCACCCGGGACGGATGCGTGTTCAAGGTGACTGTAACCGATCAAGGCAAGGAAACGGAAGTCTTCAGCGAGCAATACGCCACCGTCAATCAATGGGCTTCGCGATCCGTTGATCTTTCCGCTCATGCGGGAAAAACCATCTCCATCAAACTCGTGTCCGATGTCGGGCCGAAGGACGACTCGTATTCCGACTGGGCGATGTGGGGTTCGCCCCGTATCGTGATGGCCGAACCGGCATGGAAAATCGAATTGCGCACTGAAGAATCCAGCCCCGCGTTCGGCCCGTCTCCGAAGCCGCTGGCCCAATTGACGCAGGAAAATCTGGCGAATATCCGGGCTGCGCACATCGCGATCGAAACCGCGGGTGTCAATGGTGGCCCTTATGCCTCGCCCGTGTTTTTCAACGGCATTCCCATCGGCACGACACCAGAATCCGCCGGCGATACCGATTGGCAGGCGGCAACGATGACGCTTCCCGCAAACGCTCTCGCCACGATCACGGGGTATAATACCCTCATCGTCAAGAATCCCGGCGGCGACTTCATGAAAGTCCGCAACATCTGCCTGTATTTTGAACTGGCCGACGGACGCCAAGGCGCGTCGCTCATCGATCGCGGTCCCTATTGCACGGCCAATACATGGCCCTTCGCCGAAGGAACCAGCGTGACGCTCGGCGAGGACCTGCCCGAGATTGTCTTGTGGATACCGTGAAAAGGTGCCGTGCCGATGGCCAACGACAATAGAGAGCCATGCCGATAACGTTAGAAATCATTGTGAACACGATGGCCAAATGTAAGACGAATTTGCGGTGCGCCACAGGCTGCGTAACGCAGCGTTTGCGGATATCGATGCCCGTCTTGGCGGACAGGACAACGTCTCCGACACTGAGTTGTTGCCGTTCGGCCGGCACTTTGCGGGGCCCGTCGCCAAGACCCGCCTGTCGGCGCCGATGAGCGAGTGTTTTCCAAAGTTCATAGGTGAGAAAACACACCAAGATATGGGCTTGGACGCGTTCGGATTTCTGGCGCCAGATGGGGCGGATGCGCAGGTCGCTCTTGTGGATGCGGAAGGCGGCTTATGCTTCGGTCAGTTGGATAGAGGTACGCCGAAGCTCTTCGGCGCTCCAGTCCTCGATGTTGCTGCGCAGCAGGTAGCACCCTTCGCTGAGTTCGGACCGGACCCGCCACTCTCGAGCCTCCCGCCAAGTCACGCTGGCCCCGCCATCGGAACGGGTATTGATCGTGACCTGAAAAAGGCCGGCCGCCCGGCTGTTGAGCCCTTTGAGGCGTCCGACGCGTTGGGCAATGGTCAACGGGTCTTGTTTCTTGTGCGCACATGCCTTGGCGAACTTCTCCCGCCCCTCCCGGATACGTTGGGCGAAGCGTTCGTGCATGGCCTTTTCTTTTTCGCGCCGGTCGGCGCTACGGCATAGGATAAAAGTCTCTTGACCGTCCGGCGAGGGACACTTCTTCACCTCGAACCCTTCCCGCACGATTTCCCAGTCCTCCGAAAGCAGTTCGTGTTCAAATTTCTTCAACCCGCTCTTGGGCGCCCCCACCAGATACCGTCGTCCGGTCTGTTGCAGAAATTCGATATGCCCTTCGGAGACCATCCTGCGGTCCATCGCCCAGATGCGGTTCGAGCGGCCATAACGCCGCTCCATAGTCGCGAAGATGGGGTTATCCGCAGCCGGGCGGTACTCGTGGCGATCGGCATCCATGGCGACGGCCGACGGTGCGTATGGGGCGTTGAGCTTGCCAACCGGGAAAGCCGCAGCCGTTGGCGTGATTTCCTGATACGTCTCAAAGAGCGTGGCTTACGCGACGTGGAGTTCATCGTCAGTCATCTCTGTCCAAACGGCGGCTTGCAGAAAGCCATTTTGAGTAAATAGACCATCTGTGTCCAAATCACGGCTTGCAGAATGCCATTTTGAACAAATAGACAACAGTTTTTTAGGGATAGCGTTCGTAAGACACCTCTTTCTCGCAATGAAGAAAAAATTCCCCCGAGCAAACTTATTTTGGACAGCACTGACATGCGGATTCGAATTTGGCATCGCCTGGCCCGAACATCCATCCCTGTTTTACATCTGCGTGTATCTGCGTCATCTGTGGATCGTATGATTATCCGCAGATGACGCAGATACACGCAGATATCGAACAGAATGATCGGGATAACGAGGTAAAACGTGATTTCTTGCTGCCAAAATCGGCATCATACCGGAAGTCGGGTTAGCGTTGATTCAGTCGGCGTAAGAAGCATAGAGGGCGGTTGTTCGCGCGGGAAGGGTATCGGACCATCGGCGGTCGGCGTCGGGTGTGATCGGCCGCCGGCCGGGGGGAACGATTCGCTCGACGGTGCGGCAGGGGTAGGGCCATTGAAAGGTGTGCGTTCCTTCCGTTTCGGCCTGCACGAAAAGATAGTGGCCTGCGACGCCGGTTGCGCCGGGCGTGTCGCGGTACAGATGGACGCCGGCCCTTGCGCAGATCGTACGCATAATCCCCATGGGCAGGAACGGCGCCGCCGTGTACACGCTCACGCCCTTGCGCAGCGGGCGCGCCGCGGCGGCGATTTCGCCGGTATCCTTGTGGCGCGCGACGATGTCCACGTCCGCGGATGCGACAACGAAGCGCGGGATTGAATGCAACCCGGCAATTGTGAATTCCTCGCCGGTAATCGTTCCGGTCATCGCCCCGGAGGCCGTGCCTGGTTTCGGCTCGACATCCATGCCCGTTATCCCAGCGATTCGCGCACAGGCAACACCGTCCGGACCCACGATATCGGGCGCAAGGGCCCAAACCACGGTCGCGCCCCGGTCGAGGCGTTTTTCGATGGCGCGCCGCCCGGCCTTGTCAATCGCGAAGGCGTTCGCAAGAACGATCACGCGCACGGAATCGGGCAAATTCGGCAGGTCGCGTTGCAGATACCAGCCCACGGGCGCGCCGATGCGGTCGAGTTCGGACTGCCACCGCGACAGGGATTGCCGAATTTCGCGCCATGCCGCCGGAATCACCCAATGCCGGGCTTGTTCGTCGAAAAGAAACGCCACTTGGGGTTCAAACGTCGCCATGCCGCGCAGTTCCGCCTGCAAGCGCCGAAGCAAAGGCATGGTTGGGCGCAAAGCGGCCTCTCCCCCACCCTCAACGGAATACGAAAAGCCGCAACGATGCGAGAAGGCATGGCCGAAGATCCCGAAAAGGTCCGGCCCGGGTTCATCGAGGACGCAGAGCATGCCGTGCAGCGCCGGCGAATCGAGCGAAGGCCGCATGGATTCCCCCGGGAAAACGGAATAGGAAACCAGCAGCATGTCGATCTTTTGGCAGGCGGCCAACCGCTCCAGCGAAGCGGGGCCGTTGCCGTTCCATACGGCGCCCGCGAGCAGGCGGCGCGCGCCGGTTTCTTTCACGATGCCGGCAAAATAAGCGAGCGTATCCGCCGCGAGATCGCATTGAAAGGCTTCGAAGTCGCTCGCTTGGCGATGCGCGAAGGGATCGCGGAACGGCCCCCAACCCGTTTTGTCGCATTCCTCCGGCGTGGGAATGGCGGCATCCTCGAACGACGCGGCGGGGTTGTTCCATGCCTTGCGCAACGCATCGTCCTTCGCGTACCGGTGCCGCAGCCATGAACGGAACGCGTTCACATCGGCCTGCGAAAAAACGGCGCCGCCCGTATCCGGGGCCGGCTCCTCCGGGGAGGATGCCGACCATTCAATAATCACGCCGATGAAACGTGCGCCGTGCGGCCCTTCGGCCATCAGGCGGATGCTGTCCCGCAACATCCCGGACGTGGTTTCGCGCCATGATTCGTCCACGCCCGAAACGTCCGGATCCAACGCGACGCGAATAAGGAAGTATCCCTCCGGATGCGCCTGCCGGTATCGCTCCACGATTTCCGCGGCCTGTTCGGCCGTACCGTGCCGCGCAAGCGGCATGTTGAAGACATGGAACGGAATTCCCGCTCCGGCGGCCTCGCGAAGGCCCTTCAGCGAAGCCTCGTCGCTTCCCTGCCGGTTGTTGCACATGTAGAACAGCGGCGTATACGGGGCGTTGTCCAGAAAAACCACCGGGCCGCCTTTTCCCCCCGCCCTGCAGGAAACGTTGGGCGGACGAAACGCAACGGGATCCGCTTGGACGATGCCCATCCCGCATGCCAGAGCGGCCGCAAGAAATAAACGGACCCGCCCCGGCAAACGGCGGGATTTTTCGGCATGCGGGGGATCAAGCGCCGCCATTTCAGAAATATCGTCCTTGTGGAACACGATTTACGCTAAAAAACGCGGCCCCATGGTTTCTTGATCAAGGATCGCCACCGGGTCGAGCATGGGCGCCGTCTTCCATGCGCCGCGCGTGAAATCGGGAAAATCGATCGGCGCGCAGCCCTTGGCGACACTCTGTTCGCTGACAGGGCCGATTGCGGTCCATGCGGCGGCATCGTACACGTTCATATCGGGCGGCCATCCATGGCGCAGGCATTGAATGAGGCGCATGTCCTCGATGAAATCCATGCCGCCGTGGCCGGCGCCCTTGGCTGCGGCCTCGTTGGCCTTCCACAAAGGATGATCGAATTCCTTCAGATAGGCTTCCATTTCCTCGAATTCATGGCCCTTCGATCGTCCTTCGATAAAGACGCGGTTGGGATAGCCGCAAAAGAGTCCCCGCGTGCCTTGCAGCATGTTGATGCGGCTGTACGGCCGGGGCAGATTGGTGTCGTGCACGATGGTGATGGTGCATCCGTTGGCCGTCTTGACGAGCGAGACATTGACGTCGCCCAGTTTGAAGGTTTCCTGCTTGCGCGGGTCGTCGTCCTTGAGATGTTCGCGGGCAAACTCCTGGAGCCCGCGCGACTTGCTGCTCATGGAAACCAGCGTGGCGAACTGGTCGCCCCGGTTGATGTTCATGTATTGGGCGACGGGGCCGATTCCGTGCGTGGGATACAGGTTGCCGTCGCGATTCACGGCATGTGCGCGACGCCAGAGTCCCTCGCTGGATGTGGCGAATTTGAGCTCGCGCAAATCGTGCAGATATCCGCATTCGCCATGGATGAGTTCGCCGAAGATCCCGCGCCGGGCCATGTTGAGCACCATCATTTCCGGCCGGTCGTAGCAGCAGTTTTCCATCATCACACAGTGCTTTTTTTGTTTCTCGGCCGTCTCGACCAGTTGCCAGCATTCCTCGAGGGTGACCGTGGCCGGTACTTCGGTGGCGGCATGCTTGCCGTTTTCCATCGCGGCGACACAGACCGGCGCATGCCACTCCCACGGCGTCGCGGTATACACCAGATCGAGGTCTTCCTCCTGGCACATGCGCTTGAAATCGTATTCGCCCTTAGTATACCCCGCCGGTTTCGGCTGCCCGGCCTGCATGGCAAGATTCTGCGCATTGGCGACTTTTTCCGGTACGATGTCGCATACGGCGCGGAGTTCTACTCCTTCAATGCGAAGGAGGTTCCGGACATGGTTCGTGCCCATCCCCCCCACGCCGACGAAACCCACGCGAACGCGTTCGAGCGGCGGCGTGGCGAACTGGAGATTCGGCGCCGAGGCGGCGCCCGGGGTCCCGGCCTGGGCCAGCGCATCCGCGGCCAACAAGCCCGCGCCCGCGGCGGCGGCCATCCTGACAAAATCACGGCGTGTCGGTTTGCAATCCATCATTCTTTCTCTCATGGCAGACATCCCCGTCGGTTGATTGTCCATTTGGTTCCAAGGAAACGATATTGACCCTTTGCACCGCCGCAAGTCAAACGCGCCGCGCCGAAAAGTTCGGGCGCATGGTGGTCTGTCGCGCATGCCCTCGTGGAAATTGGAATAGTCGCGGGAACTGGTGTATTCTTCGGGTATGAGTATGATGTTACCGTGGATATGTCTTAGTCTGGCAGCGGCGTTTCTTCTACTGGAGGCGGAATATTCGGACGCGCAGCCGCGCCGGGCGATATTCAAGACGCTGGCATCCACGGGTTTCCTACTGACCGCGATATCGGCGGGGGCGCTTGAAAGCGTGTACGGCCGGGCGGTGTTGATCGCCCTGGGGCTTTCATGGCTGGGCGACGTTCTCTTGTTGTCGGGTTCGGAACGCGTGTTTCAGATAGGTCTTTTCTGTTTCCTTGCGGCCCACATCGCTTACGGGGGGGCGTTTCTCGCCAGCGGGATCAAACCCTTTGCCGCCTTGGCGATGGTGGGATTCCTCCTGCCGGTCGTGGTAATTATCGTTCGCTGGCTTTGGCCGCATGTGCCGGGCCACATGCGTTTTCCCGTCGGACTGTATATCCTCGTCATCACGGGCATGGTGGCATTGTCCGGAGGGATGGCGGCCCTGTCGGGGCGTCTTTGCGTCTTTGTGGCGGCTTTTATTTTTTACCTCTCCGATTTGGCCGTGGCGCGCGACCGCTTCGTTTCGCCCGGATTCGTCAACGCTCTTTGGGGGTTGCCGCTTTACTATATGGCGCAACTCCTGTTTGCCTACAGCGCCTCGCTGGAATCCTGACGCGGCCAACGCGCGCGCACGAACGCCCATGCTTCGCCGCGATCCCTCAGACGGCCTTCGAGTTGTTCGTCCTCGACGGCCCGCAGGATAGTGGAAAACAGGGGGCCGGGCGTATACCCCATTTCGATGAGATCGTCTCCGCGGATGAGCGGCGGCGGCTTTAAGGCGTCCGGGGGCATTTCGACAAGGTAACGCTCCACCCATTCGATCGTATCCAGCGCGCCGTGGCTGGCCAGGCAGTCCAGCCGGCACAATTCGACCAAATCGGGAAACCACGGTTCCCGCACAAAGCGTTTGAGCCTGCAGGGCCGCATGGACGGCGCGGCGTCCAGCCGCATGTGGTTGAGCACGAGGTTCACGATGTGTTCCGTGGATGCATTTGAAAAGCGCAACCGTTCGCAGAGGTTTTTTGCCAGGGCGGCGCCGGCCTTGTCGTGGTAGTTGAACCGGATGCGGTCCGTGAAGGTTTGCGTTTGCGGCTTGCCCACGTCGTGCAGAAGGACCGCCATCGCGAATTCAGGCGACGGATTGTTCATCAGGCCGAGCATTCCGAGCGTGTGCTGGAACACGTCGCCTTCCGGATGAAAGGCCGGGGGCTGCTCGACGCCTTTCATGCGGGCGACTTCGGGCAACACGTGTTCCAGCAGGCCCAACTCGTCCAAACTGGCGAACGCTTCGCGCGCATGGCCTTCGGTCAGCATCTTGACGATCTCGTCGCGGATGCGCTCGGCGCTGGTCCAGCACACGAGCGGGGCCGTCTCACGAATGGCCCTTGCGGTGTCCGGATCGATGGTGTAACCGAGTCGCGCGGCAAAACGGACCGCCCGCAACAGGCGGAGACGATCCTCGGCAAACCGCCGTTTCGGATTCCCGACCGTTCGAAGACGCTTGTCGCGCATGTCTTGTTGCCCTTCGACATAATCCAGCACCGTGTTGGAAACGGGATCGTAGAACAAGGCATTGACGGTGAAATCCCGCCGCCGGGCGTCGGCGATTTCGTCGCGAAACTCGACATAATCCGGATGGCGTCCGTCGCTGTAGGGTCCGTCGGATCGGAATGTCGTCACCTCGAACGATCCTTCGGGCAGCACGACCATCTGCACGCCATAGGCCGCGCCGACGCCGACGCATTTGCGAAAGAGCCGCGCGACGTCTTCCGGCCTTGCGTCGGTGGCCACGTCATAGTCTTTCGGCAAGACGCCCAGAATGCCGTCGCGCACGCAGCCGCCCGCCAGCAACGCGCGATGCCCGGCCGCGCGCAACCGGGCGCAAATGCCCAGCGCAGCGGGCCATCTCGGATCGTCAGGAGGCGGTTTCATCGGAATGGGAATCTTTTTCGGCGGGCGCCGCCGTGCCGTGCGGGGCGTTGCTCCGGTAATGCGAATAACCCCAGGAAATCGCGATCAATGGCACGCTGAGCGCCGCGAAGGACAAAAACTGGTAGAACGGCGGCAGGCTGCGCAAGTCATAGGCGTAGGCGCGCACGATGGCCGCCGCGAAAAGGATCAACGCGATCCAGCGGTAGCGGCTTTCGCGGACGGCAACACCGATGACGACCGTAAAGACTGCCAGCCCCAGCCAATACAGCGTGCGCTGGGCGTCCGGGGCATATCGGCTCACGCCGGCCAGACCGACCAAGGCGCCCGCGACGACGATCGCCGTGCGCAGCCATTCCTCGTTTCGCGGCGGTGTCCGCTCCGGACGTTCCAGCAGCAAAAAAAAGCGCTCGCCGGCGACGTAGGCCAGCAGGATCATCGCCAGCCAAATGAGAAAACACGGTTCGCGGTGATAACCCGGCTCAATCAAGTAGATTCCCTTGAACAGCGAAATTGTCCCCGCGCCCAAGGCGACCAGTCCCGCCGCTTTCATGGAGGTCATGCTCAAGACAACGCCTGCCGCAAACAGTCCGACGGCCAGCAGATTCTGCCCGAACGGAATCCACATGCCGGCAAAGAGATGTTTGATCATGGCCGTCAACATCACGGTGGCCGCCAGCGAGGGCAGTGCGGCCATAGCGTCGTGGTCCCATGGCTGGCCGCCGCGTGTCCGGCGCAGATAACGGTCCCAGAAACCGGCCCCGGCAAAGGTCAGCAACGCGAGGGCGATGGTCTTGAAGGCAAAACGCGGCTGTGTGTCGAAGCCCGGCATACCGCCGATGAGAAACATGTGGTAAGCGGCGTGCGCGGCCGCAAACAGTAGAATGCCGCCGAACGCCAGTTGGGGGGTCTGCACGCATCCGCCCACGGCAACCAGCAACAACCCTTCCATGGCCAGCAGGTAGGGCATGCGCACGTCGCCGCCGCGATCGGCGACGGTTACGGCCATGAGTATCACGGCGGCCGCCATGGCGTACATCAGCGAAACCGTCCGGCTTCGGACATCGAAAATCGTATCGGCCAGGAACCATTGTCCCTGCGCCACGCGATCCGCGGGCCGCACGCGGCGGACGAACCGCGCATAATACCCCGAGACGACACACAGCACGATCGCGCTTCCCGCGCAGCAGAACCAGTTGGTCCCTATCGCGTATCCGGCGACGGACATTGTTCCCCCGGCGTTGAGATGGAACATGGATCCCAAGAAGGTCACAAAGAGCAGCAACAGCCCAAGCAGTTTGAATGTGACGAGACCGCTTCGTTTGTAGGAAAACGCGAGCGCGAGGCATTCGAGGCTGATCGCGACCATGAGTTTTTCGCCCGAGAAATAGGCTTGCAGCGCGAGGGTTGCCATGACAACCGACTTGGCGATGTAAACCTGATAAAGATAGTTGCCGCGTGGTCCGGTGACGTGCAGCAAGGCCGCAAAACCGAAAAGCAGCCCGGCAAACCCCAGCCGGAACATCCATTCCTCGTGCGGGTAGGCGTGCCGGACCGCATACCATCCGAGGACGATGAATACGCAGGAGTTGACGCCCGTCATGGGCGCGATGCCGCGTCGGTATTCGCCCGTTTTGCGCGCGTCGGCGATTCCCGCAAGCGCAAAGGAGACGTAGCAGACGGCGAGAAATCCGTTGCTGAGCCAGAAGTACTCGCGATCCGGCATGTCGAGGCCGCCGGGCTTGACAAGGAAGAAATACAGGTAAACCGCATAGGTCGCGATGAGCGCGCCCCACGCAAACAGGAACCAGCGGTGCAGCGCGTGAAAGGCCACCGCCACAACCGCCAGCATCGCGCACGTGAGCAGGCCGTAATACAGATTTTCGCCGTTCGCGCCGCTCATGCAACTGGCTACGACGGTGTAATACACAAGGAACAGCGAAACGCCCGCCACGGTCTGGCTGCGCCGCCAATGCGACACGCCGGCCAGCGCTCCGAGGCAAACCAGCAACAGGGGAATGCCAAGGACCTGCCGCCCCGACACGCGCATCTCATCCACGAAGAAGGCCGCATAGGTCGTGAAATACAGCGTGGCAAGCCCCGCGCCCAACACTACCTGGGCAAAGCGATCGCCCGTGGAACGCCGCCATAGCCCGTATCCGATGCCGCAGGCCGCGACGGCATAGAACACGGCCAGTTTCTGCGCGGGGGTGATGGATTCGCTGTACAGAGTCACCCGCGCGCCCAACACGATGCTCGTCATGAGCATGACCACCGCTATCCGGCTCAGCCAGATGCTTCCGATGCGCGATTCGAGCGTGCCGTCCCGTGCGCCCGAAAACGCCTTGACCACGGGATACAAGGAAGGGCCGCGGTTTTGCGGGATAGAAGAATCGCCGCGCAGCGGCGGAAAACGGACGGGGCGCACAGCCTCCGGCGGCGGGACGATTTCCTTGCGTGCGGCGTCTTCGTTGGCCGTGGGAAGATTGCCGGCGATAGAACGGATCTGTTCCGACAACTCGGCCACCTGCCGTTCGAGCATTTCAATCCGCCGTTCAAGATCCATGGTTCCGCCATTTCTCCGTTCCCGAGCCTACAGGCTAACGCAAGCGAATGATGGGACGCAAAACGATGAAAGACAAGGCTGTTATCCCCGTGTCCCAGTTGCTATACTCATGGGGTTGTAGAAATTGCTTGCGGAAGGAAGTGTAATGGCGGGGCTGAAATACCGCGAGGACATGGACGAAGTCCGCGCTCGCCTGGCTACGTGGTGGAATGGAGGCCGCATCGGCCGTCCGGCGCTGCTGCTGACGGCGCCGCGCGAAACACCGGCCGAAGACATCGAGCCGCTTCCGGAACCGGACGGCTGGCTGACGCATTATTCGACGCGTGATTACGCCTATCGTCTCAATTGGGGATTGCGCGCCTGCGTGAACACGCACTATTTCGCCGAGGCGGTTCCCCATGTTTCCCCCGATCTCGCGCCCAACTGTCTTGCGCTGTTTCTGGGATGCCGCGGTATTGAAATGCCCGAAACCGTCTGGTGCGAACCCTGCATGCACTCGCCGGACGAGGCCCGTTTTCACTTTGATCCCGCCAATTGTTACTGGGATTTTTCGTGGCGGCTGGGCCATGATCTGCTCCGGTACGGCAAGGGCAAGTTCCTGGTCGCCTTTCCCGATCTGATCGAGGGACTCGACACGCTGGCGGCCATGCGCGGCACGGAATATCTCTTGCAGGATTTATACGAGCGTCCGGATTGGGTCCGGGAAAGCCTCCGCCAAATCACTGATTGCTACTTCCAATGCTACGATCTGCTCTACGAGGCCTATCGCGACGAAACAGGAGGATCGGTATTCTGGTCGTGGGCGCCCGGGCGCATGGTGAAACTGCAATGCGATTTTTCGGCAATGATCGGCCCGGACCTGTTCGGTGAATTCATGGTTCCCGTGCTGCGCGAAATGGCCGCGCGCGTCACGCATTCGATGTATCATTGGGACGGCCCGTCCGCGTTGCGGCATCACGATCATCTGCTTTCGATTCCCGCGCTCGACATGCTGCAATGGACGCCGGGGGCGGGCGTCGAACCGCCGGACCATCCCCGATGGTGGCCGTATTATCACAAGACGATTGAAGCGGGAAAGAAAATTTACGTTCACTCATGCGAGGGGGTGGAAAGCCTCCGTCGCTTGAAACGCGAATTTGGGACCGCGCTGGAGTCGTTCCTGATCGGCATGACCGCGGAAACACCGCGCCAAGCCCATGAAATTATAAAAATGGCCGAAGTGTGACAATTCCGGAGGATTGACAATGGGAGCAGCAATGGACCTGTATCGTGGCAAGCGAATTTCAGCGGACGAGGCGGCCGCCATGGTGCGTTCGCACAGCACGGTGGACTACTATGCCTTTTCCGTGTCTTCGCGATACCTCGACGCGGCATTGGCGAAGCGGGCCGGCGAACTCGAGGACGTGACCATCCGCAGCGAAATCCGCATCGCGCCGCCGTTTCAGACGTTCATGGCCGATCCAGAGGGCAAGACGTTCCGACTCGAAACGCTGTTCATGGGTCCCATCGAACTCATGGTGCCGGCGGATCGCCGGGCCTACACACCGGCGCGCCTCAGCGAATTCGAGCGGTTGTTCGTTTCCGGCGACTTGACAACGGACATCGCCGCCTTCATGGTAAGCCCGCCCGACAACGACGGCTATCTGTATTTTTGCCCGTCCCCGTCACTGGCGCTGGTTGACGCCCGCCACGCGAAATGCTTCATGGCCGAGATCAACGAAAATCTTTTCCCGATTGCCGGCAGCGAGGAGCGGCGCATCCACATTTCGGAGGTGGACTACGTCATCGAAGGCGATAATCCCCCGCTCATGCCCCTTCCCCGCGTCCAACCCACGCCGATTACCGAGGCCATCGCGCGCCACATCGTCGGTGAACTCTTCGACGGCGCCTGCCTGCAAATCGGTTTCGGCGACATCCCCGACGCCGTCGCGGAATTGATTATCCATTCGGATCTCAAGGATTTGGGCATCCATACGGAACTCATGGGCGACGGAATCATGAATCTCTACAAGGCCGGCAAGATCACCGGCGCGAAAAAACAACTCCAGCCCGGCAAAATCACGGCCGGCATCGCCTTCGGCTCGCAGGACTTCTACACGTTCATGCGGGAATGCCCCGATCTCTATATGACCGTGAGTTCCTACACGAACAATCCCACCGTCATCGCGCAAAATGACCATGTCGTGGGCATCAACGCGTTTCTCGATATCAGTCTTGCCGGCGATGTCAATGCCGAATCGGTCGGGGGACAGACGTTTTCCGGCACGGGCGGGCATCTGGATTTCGCGATAGGCGCCCAGGGATCCAAAAACGGCAAATCCATCCTTTGCGGCCCCTCGACCTATGTGCAGAAGGACGGCACGCGCGTTTCGCGCATTGTCGCGGCGCTGCCGCCCAACGCCACCGTCACGACGCCCCGCTCGTGCATGCACTATGTCTGCACGGAATACGGTATCGTCAACCTGCGCGGACGCACCCTGCCGGAACGCGCCGAATTGTTGATTGGCATCGCACATCCCGACTTCCGCGAAGCGCTGATCCGCGATGCGGAACAAATGGGCCTTTGGCGGCCCCGCAACCGGCGGTAACGGACCTTACGACCCCGAGGGCCTTTTCGCCAGCAATTTTTTGAGATTCGCCGGATTTTCTTGCCACGCGACGGATCGCCCGTAATCCGCGTACTGCCTTTCGCGGGCCAGAAATTCGCGCGTGTGAATGCGGCGGCGGCCTTCGGGGGAGTCCTTGATGCCGAGCGCGGCGTGCAGCATTTCGTGGAACACGATGTAGCGAATGAAATACGGCGGCACAAAGGGCTGGTCGAGCAGGGGATGTATGCGGATGAGATTTTCGTCCGGATAATAACTGCCAAAACGGATAGAACGCCGCCGCCGCGCGGCCGGCATGCGCCCCCAGGTGATCCCGGCCTGCACGGTATCGCCGAATTCCGCACGGTTCACGTCGTCGAATATCGCCTTGAGATCGAAACAGACGCCGCGGGTTTCAAGCCGTTCCGGGGCGTTTTTTGGAGGTCTGATTTGTTCGTGATGGGCTTGAATGAAACGGTTCAGCAGGCCTGCGCCGGTTTTTGATCGCGGCGAACGAATCCAGTGCGCAAGGGCGCGGACAATATCCTTTTCAGCCGCCAGAAACATACGGTGAACACGCACGACGGCGCCGCCATGGCGAGGGGCATGACGAACGGACATGATGGAAGAGCGATTGTCCGTCAGCACGATCCGGACAGGCATGCGCGCCTCCGCGCTGAGTTCGGATTCGAGATCCCGCTCCGAGCGCCAAACCCATTCCATTTGGCCCGCTTCTATCAAAGTACGACGTCTCACGACGTTTCCCGTGGATCTTCGGAAACCTCCGGCACGGATTCCGCCGGTTCGGGTGCGGCCGATTCGGGCGCGGCGGGCCGGGGAAGCCGCCGGAGATAAAGAAACAACGCAGCGCCGGCGAAGACCAGTCCAAGACTGATCGCTTCCGACACTGTCATGCCCATGACGGACCGCGCGGAATCGCCTCGGAACATCTCGACGGTGAATCGGACAACGCCGTAAAAGAAAAGGTACAGGGCCCCGGTCGCGCCGGGTACGTGCGGTGTTTTCTCGTGCCGCATCATCAGAGCCATCGCCAGGAGAAGCCCGGCGGTCATGTAAAGTTGCGTCGGGTGGACAGGCAGTGAGGCCGTTTCGCTTCCGGTAATGAGATGATCACGTACCTGCTGCCAGTAAACGTGGCTGTTTTTTGGAAACGACACGGCCCACGGCACATTCGCCGGCGCACCCCAGCAGCAGCCGTTCAAAAAACAACCGAGGCGGGTGATGGCTTCGCCCAGCGCCAGATAAGGCGCCACGATGTCCGCGCAAACGCGCACGGGAAAGTCGTTCACGCGAATATACACATACACGGCGAAGATCCCGCCAATCAACCCGCCGTAAAACACCAGGCCGCCTTCCCACACGAAAAAGGCGCGCCAGAGGTATTTGGGTTCGGAATACTGAAGAATCCAGTAGATTTTGGCGCCGAGCAATCCGCCGATAAACGCCCACAACCCGCCCTGCGGCGTGGCGTCAATGGGCGGATTGCGCCGCTGCGCCTCGCGCACGGCGAGCAGCGTGCACGTCAGAAACGCCACCGCCAGCATGGTCGGGTAGGCGTGAAACTTGTAACCGAACGCATCGATCAGCGTGGGATGCATGCAGGCGCCTCATGTGTAGAAATCATCGGCGCGGGATCGGGACAATCCCGGCGCCGACCCATGGCCTCAGTCCTTCAATTCGCGTATCCAGATGTTTCGGAATTTCACGGGATTGCCGTGATCCTGCAACTCGATGGGACCTTTGTCGCCGTGCGGCACATAACCCGTAACGGAATGGGGCCCTTTCCAGCCGGTGCCGCCGGACAATTCGACATGATCCTGTACGAGCACGCCGTTGTGAAACACGGTGAACGTCGCCCGCTTGACGACCTTGTCGCCCTCGAACCGTGGCCGGTGGAAGACGATATCGTAGGTTTGCCACTCGCCCGGTTTGCGGCAGGCGTTGACCAGCGGCGGTTTGCGGCCGTACAACGCCGCGGCTTGTCCATCCGGATACGTCTTGTTTTCGTATGAATCCAGCACTTGCACCTCGTACTGGCCCATCAGAAACACCCCGCTGTTGCCGCGGCCTTGGCCTTCGCCGGACACTTCGGCGGGACAGGCGAACTCAACGTGCAACTGGCACGATCCGAACTCTTGTTTAGTGCGAATCATGCCCGACCCTTTTACCGGCATCATCGCGCCGTCTTGGACAATCCACTTCGTCGGCTTGTCCGGAACCAGCGAAGTCCATTGCGACAGATCCCGTCCGTCGAACAGCACGATAGCGTCCGACGGCGGCTGCGTGTTGTCCGCCCCGGGCGTCACAACGGGCGGCTGGGGCTGTTTCGCGGGATCTTCCTCATGGACCAGGATGCCGTCAATGCTCATGTAATGCACCGTGACATCCTTGCCCTTGTCGTTCTTTTCAATCTGGGTCCATTCCTTGATGACCGGCGTGTCGAAATCCGCAAACGCCCCGATCGCGATCGCCGACATGACAAAGGCGAACACTGTTGCAATCCATCTCATGGCCTCTTCTCCTTCTTGCTTGATTCCGTTCCGGAGGATTCCGCGCCAATCCCACGCCGGACACCTTCGGAAGACGCAAGTGTAGCGCGAATTCCCATTGATAGCAAGATGCCCGGACGGCAACGTATCTCTTCGTCGTTTACGTCCTTTTCGTCCTTGGCGTTGCTTGTGGATTTGACCGATCCGGCCGATCCGACCCATCGGATTACCCCCAAGCATGCGCAATGCGGATATAATAGGGACATGTTTCGTCTATCATGGGCTGCCGCGGCGCTTGCGGCATGGACGTTTGCGGGCTGGGCGTGCGACACGGGCACGGTCCGCGATGCGGGGTTTCATGGCAAGCGCGATCTTTTTCAACTCGCCGTCATTGCGCCCCGTAACGACGCCCGGGGCGATGCGATATTCGGCAGGGTCGAAGAAGCGTTTCGCGCGGCCGGCGATATGTTGAACGTCCTTCCATCACGCATCGAAAGCGATGACGAAACGGCATGGAATGCCTATGGACTCGACGGGCCTCCGGCCCGTTTTCCCGTCATCACCCTTACCGGCAGGGTTCGCGGCATCGATCGCGTGTTGTTCGTCGCTCAATGGGACGGCGATCTGCCTGCGGACGACATTGCGGCCATCGTGGATTCCCCGTTGCGCGCGCGGCTGGCCGAAGCCGTTCTGAATGCGTGGGCCGTCCTGTTGTATTCGCCCGGCCCCAACGCGTCGGATCGCGCGGAACTGTTCGACCCAGTCGCCAAGCGATGGGCTGCCGAGCAATCGCCCGGGATCGCCGTCCTGACGCTCGACCGAAGCGACCCGCACGAGCGATTGCTGTGCGCCTTTGCCGGACTGGAACCCGGCATGCCGGATTGGCTGGGCATCGTATACGGCAAGGGAAAACTGCTGTTGCCGCCGCTATTAGGGGACAAAATTACGGGGGACGAAATCAACGCGCAATTGCAGCGGTTGTCCGTTCAATGCACCTGCGTGGAAGACGCCGAGGTGCGGTCGGTAAGCGTGCCGATGCGCTGGGAACCGGAACACGATCGCCGGATTCCGGCGTTCGTCCCCCGGTTGTGCATGGTCCCGGCCGGCGAACCGCCCGTTCCCCCATCCGGCGCGCGCAGTTATCTCGTCGCCTATGTTCTTGCGCCCCTTGCGGCGATGGCGGTCTTGGCGCTGGCGCTCACTGCCTTCATCCTGCGGCGTCCGTCTGATTGATCGGGATCGCGGACGGAGTCCGCGAAGGTTCGAGCGGCCCGAAGACTTCATCGGGCGCCAGCGCGACAATCGCCCACGCCAGCGCGAAAAGAATTCCTGTCGTTCCACCCCAGGGAAACACCGTCGCGTTGGCCGGGAAAAGGGCGTTCCATAATTGCGTCGCGTGGCAATAGACACAGCCCGCGCACACGGCCGTCAGTCCCAAATGTCCGGAACGCCGCCAGACTTCGCCCACCATGGCGCTTACCGCGATGGCGTAGGCCAACAACTGGAACGCGTGCGCCGCATCCGCCCCGCCTCGAAGCGAAAGGGGCAGGATGGAGATGCCCGCCGCCAATCCGGCCAATCCGTACGCGATCCATCGGCCCAGCGGCATCAGTCTCGGCAGCAGATAGCCGCACCAGCCGTATGCGACGCCCAGCAGCAGCACCGCGTAAACGGTCGGGGCGATGACGAACATGATTGCAAACGAAAGCAGAAGAAACGCCATGGGCAACATGGGCTTGACGTGTTCGGGAACACGAATGTCGTTATACGCCGGCAAACGCATTAGCAATTCGCCGATGCTCCAATCCGGTTTGGCAAAACCGGCTATGGCGCCGATTGTAAAAACCACGGCAAAACACAGGTATATGGCGCATGAAATCCGCAATGCGCGGACAAAGGGCACGGGCCATAAAATGCCCGGGGCCGTTTCCGAAGCCGGCGAAATCCGGCCGGCCGCCCATGCGGCAAAGGCCGGAATCGCAAACAAAAGTAGATGCGACAGCGAAGCCTTGGGCACTTTCAAGACCAATAACTGGATCGCAAACGACAAAATGAGCGTAATCAAAAGATACGCGACGATTCCTTTCTTGTCCATGCGGAACTCTTCCTTTACGAACGTAAGACCCCAAAACCGGCGTTACGATGCCAGAATCGTCTTTGGGATGCAAACGCTTTCACCCGGGAAAGTGGTTGACACCCTGAACCGCCCTGTCATGTCGCACGCCGCACGAAGCCGTTCCTCAAAACGGGGCTACGAGCCGGGCATGCTCCATCTCGATCGAACGCGATCAGGTTTTGGGCGGCGTACTGGGAGGCGGAGTGCCCGGCGGCGGTTCGGGCGGCAGATCTTCCATGGCCGGTTTTTCATCATCGGTCTTGTTGCCGGATTGCGATTCCTTGGCCGCGATAGTGTCCGCCGCTTCTTTGGTCGTAACCAGCAGTTTGTCATACTGGTAAACAACGCCGAGCCCCGGAAACTGTTTGAGCAGGCGATCCTGCAACAGCGACATCAGCGTCGTATCCGGCCCGGATTCGATGGACCATTGGCGTTCGTTGTCGGGCAGGGCCTTGACGGGATCGTCCACGATAATCGTGATTCCAAGCCGCTTGCTCAGTTCATCGAGGATAACCACCAAATCCTGGTTCTCGTATTTGAGCGGCGGATCAGGGATCGGAGCCGTCAATTTGGCGGAGACTTCCGCGGTAATTTGACTGCCTTGGATAACGTCGCCGCGCACTACGGCTGCATCGGAAACGGCCGACGACTTCCGCTTTACAGGCTCGATTTTGTCGTATTTGATATCCACAATCTGTTTGCGGGAAATTTTCATGAGAATTCCGTCGCCGACATCCACCTCGATGTCGGTCGGGGAACGGGAGACCACCTGCACGCCGGTAAGTTTATTGCCTGACTTGAGTGTAATCACGTCGCCGGCAGGGGCTTCCGGGGGTTTGTCCGGAGGCGGCGTCCCCGGCGGAAGTTCCGGGGGAGTTGTCCCGGGGGGAAGATCCGGCGACGGCCCGGCAATGTCCGGGGGTTTTTCCTCGGGTTTGGCCGAAGGCGGCGGATTCGGCGGTGGATTGGGCGCGTTTTGCGCCGCGGCGCACATGCACACCACGATCAGCAAACACGAAAGTGCCACGCAGGATTTCATGGCCGGATCTCCTTGTTGCAGGATTATTCTAGGCGCACTTCCAAGGCATGTCAAGCGAACGAAAAACGCCCAGATGCCGCCTCAACTTTGGATGCGGCACTCTTGCCGTGTTCCATGCGCATGGAAAGTCCGCCTGTTGGAACCGGGTGGAAAAACATATACACTGTTCACCGAATGGAGAAAAACGCGGATGGCGCACGGCGATGGCATAAGCAATCAGGAAGAACTGGAAGACCGCCTTTCCCGCCCGCCGGCTGGACTGGTGGAATCATTTCGGTTGCTGGAGGGCGACATTCTGATTCTGGGCGCCGGGGGCAAAATGGGGCCGTCGCTGGCGCGGATGGCGGCAAGAGCGCGCGAGGCCTCCGGCGTGCCGCGCAAAATTACGGCGGTGTCTTCGTTTTCCACGCCAGGCTTGCGCGAACGGATCGAATCCTCGGGCGTTGAAACCATTCGCAAGGATCTGCTCGAGGCAGGCGCGTTTGCGGCATTGCCCGAAGCGGAAAACGTGATGTATATGGTCGGGCGAAAATTCGGTTCGACCGGCGCCGAATGGCAGACGTGGGCAACGAATGTTTACGTGGCCGGCCTGGCCGGACACCGTTTCAAGGACTCGCGCGTGGTCGCATTCTCGTCGGGAAATGTCTATCCCTTCGTGCCGGCTGGCGGCAAAGGCGCAACTGAAACGACGCCGCCGGGTCCGGTAGGAGAATACGCCATCACCTGTCTCGGCCGCGAGCGGATGTTCGACTACTGCGCGCGCGAATGGGGCGGCCGCGTGCTTCATCTTCGGTTGAATTACGCCGTGGAATTGCGCTATGGCGTCATTGTGGACGTGGCATTGAACGTATGGAACGACATCCCCGTGGACGTGACAATGGGGTATTTCAATTGCGTCTGGCAAAGCTACGCGAACGCGGTGGCCCTGCAATGTTTCGCGTTGGCCGACTCGCCCGCGCGGATTCTGAACGTAACGGGACCTGAAACTATTTCGGTCCGGCAACTTGCCCTTCGTCTGGGTGAATACATGGGGAAAACACCGGTTTTCATCGGGCAAGAAGCCCCCGATGCGCTGCTCAGCGACGCTTCGGAATGCCACCGGATCTTCGGACTGCCGGAAGTGGATCTCGAACGGTTGATCGCATGGACCGCCGATTGGGTAATGCGCGGCGGTTCCCTGTTGCACAAGCCCACGCATTTTTCAATTCGCGATGGGAGGTTTTGACATGGTCCCCATGCCGCCACCGTCCATCCTGCAACGAATCCGCGAGGGACAGGTTATCCCCGCCCACCCGCTGGCCTTGACCGCCAGCCGCAAACTCGACGAGCGACGGCAACGCGCGATCACGCGTTACTATTGCGCGGCAGGCGCGGGGGGCGTGGCCGTCGGTGTGCACACGACGCAATTCGCCATTCGGGATCCGCGCCACGGCTTGCTCGAACCGGTCCTCGAACTGGCGCGCGATACCGTACGCGAACAGAAACGTCCAATCGTGCTTGTCGGCGGCGTGTGCGGCAAAACGGCCCAGGCCGTGCAGGAGGCCGAACGCCTGGCGGATCTGGGCTATCATCTGGCGCTGGTGAGTCTGGGCGCGATGCGCGAAGAACCGGTGGAGGCGCTGGTGGCGCATTGCAAGGCCGTGGCCGAAGCGATGCCCCTCATGGGTTTTTACCTTCAACCGGCGGTGGGGGGACGTCTCCTGCCCGCCACATTCTGGCGGGCATTCGCAAACATCGAAAATGTCGTGGCCATCAAAATCGCGCCGTTCAACCGTTATCAGACCCTCGACGTTGTCCGGGGTGTTGTCGAGGCGGGACGCGCAGGCGACATCAGCCTCTACACGGGCAACGACGACAATATTCTCGTGGATTTGCTGACCCCGTACCGCATCGGAAATGTCCGGTTGCGGATCGTGGGCGGCCTGTTGGGCCATTGGGCGTTCTGGACACGCAAAGCCGTTGAATTGCTGGAGGAATGCCGGCGGGCCGTCCACTCCATGGACGGGGTTCCGCATGAACTGCTCACGCGTGCGGTCGAGATTACGGATTGCAACGCCGCGGCTTTTGACACGGCGAACGGTTTCGCGGGTTGTATCGCGGGAATTCACGAAATCCTTGTACGCCAGGGTCTGATGGCGGGGCGGTGGACACTGGATCCGGCGGAGGATCTCTCGCCGGGCCAAGCCGAAGAAATTGATCGGGTCCATCGCGCGTATCCATGGCTGAACGACGACGCGTTCGTAGCAGCCCATCGGGAAGAATGGCTGCGTTGATTTGCAAACAAGGGCCATAAAGGAGCGGCGGTGTGCGCACAATCATTTTCGGTTGCAAAGGCCAATTGGGCCGTGATCTCATGGGCGTGTTCGGCGCGAAAGGGGCAGCCATCGGGCTCGACCTGCCTGAACTGGATATCGCCAACCGGTATGCCGTGCTTTCCGCGATGCGGCATGGCGCGCCGGACCTCGTGATCAACGCGGCGGCCTATACCGATGTGGAGGCCGCCGAAAGCCACCCGGAAGCCGCGTTCCGCGCCAACGACACGGGCGCGCGAATCGTCGCCGAAGCGGCGGCCATGCAAGGCGTGCCCGTCGTGTACATCAGCACCGACTATGTGTTCGACGGGGGAAAAAAGACGCCTTACGTTCCGGGCGACAGCCCCCGTCCGCTCAACGTTTACGGAAAATCGAAGGAAGCCGGCGAACGCGCCACGCGCGCGGCGACATCCAAGCACTTCATCGTGCGGACCGCGTGGATGTACGGCCCCGGCGGTAATCACTTCGTTGAAAAAATCCGTCGCGCCGCCGCGGAGAAACCGCAACTCCGCGTGGTCGAGGATGAAATTGGATCGCCCACCAGCACACACGATCTGGCCTTGGCTCTCCTGGCGCTGTGCCGGACGCAAGCCTACGGCGTCTACCACGCAGTCAACGCCGGCGCGTGTTCGCGATGCGAAATGGCCCGCGAAATCGTCCGCCTGGCCAAATTGAAAACCAAAATCATCCCCTGTTCTTCCGCGGAATATCCAACGGTTGCCCAACGTCCACGGTATTCGGTCCTCGATTCCTCCGCGCTTGAACGGCAGATCGGACGCAAAATGCGCCCGTGGCAGGTTGCGCTGAAGGATTACCTGGCAAAAGTAGATTGACGTGGGTAACACCCACACCCCAATTTCTCGTGCTCATAATCGTGCTCGTAATCGTAATCGCAATCAAACCCCCGCATTTTTCGCACTCGCTAAATTATGGAACTTCAATTGGTTGCACAAATAGCCCAAGACTTACTCGTTGTTTTTTATGGAAGCCGGATTTAAAGCGTCTTGAGAGTAGCGTGTTCCCGGAGTCGTGAAGACCTCGGAATGTAACGCCGATTTCCAAATCGGCTTGCTGAAACACGATATGCCGATTTGGGGATCGGCGCTACCAAGCGGCCATTTTCAATTTCACCCCAAGAACTCGGTACTCTCCAGTAAGGTACTGATCCTTTTTTTTTCACGGGCATTCGATAACAACGATTCTTGGGGATGGGGCGCGAAGCGAAAGGGCGGAATGGGTTATTGGGCTGAATACGCGGAGAAGGCTGGACGATCATGGGCGGATCGCCTATAATCGCGCCGTATGAAAAGAGAATCCCTTGCCTTGCCGACGCGGCTGTTGAACGGAATTTCCCGCCTGATGATGCTGTGGGTGGTCCTGGCCGGGATTATCGGGTTCTGTTACCCGCCGATGCTGGTTTTTCTGAAGCCGCACATGGAGTGGCTGTTCGCCGCCACGATGCTCGGCATCGGCGCGGCGATGAATGCGGAAGATTTTCTCCCCTTGATCCGGAAACCGCATCTGGTCCTGTTCGGCACGCTGGCGCAATTCGTCATCATGCCGGTATTGGGTTTCCTGATCGCCATGGCGCTGCGCCTGCCGCCGGAACTCGCGCTGGGGCTGATCCTCGTGGGCGCCACGCCCGGCGCCATGGCGTCCAACGTCATTTCCTACCTTGCGAAGACCGATGTGGCCTATTCCGTGGCGCTGACCAGCACGTCCACGCTTCTTGCCCCCCTGCTGACCCCGGCGATCACCTTCGCGCTGGGAAGCGCCTATATCCCTGTTCCGTTCTGGCCCATGTTCAAAAGCATCGTGATCATGGTAATCCTGCCGCTGCTGGCCGGGCTTGCGCTGAAACGGCTTTTCCGGCAACGAATCGAGCGAATCAAGCCTGTGTTCCCCGCGATTTCGAGCCTGTTTATCGCCCTCATCTGCGGGCTGGTTGTCGCGCTGAACGCGGATTGCCTGGCCAAGATCAGCGTGCTGATTTTCGCCGCGGTATTCCTGCACAACGCCCTCGGCTTGATGCTGGGCTACGGCGCGGGCATCCTCTATCGCTTCGACCTCAAGCGCCGCCGGACGCTCGCCTTCGAGGTCGGCATGCAAAATGCCGGACTCGGCGCCGTGCTGGCTCTGAAACATTTCAGCCCGCAAGCGGCCCTGCCCAACGCACTGTTCGCCACGTGGTGCATCGTCACCGCGTCCATCCTCGCGGAATATTGGAGCCGCAAGACATCGAAAAACGATCCGGATACCCTTTCTTTGTGAAAAGATTCGCATTCTATTGCATCTGGTGCATCTGGGTTCTTTGCTGTGGTTCTGGCGCATTGTATGCCGATCCCCGGAAGGAAACGTTTACGCATGCGGCGATGGGCACGATCTTCGAGTTCACACTGTATGCGCGGCCCGGCGATGACGGCACAGACGATATACGGCGCATTGCGGAAGAGGCCTTCGACATCGTGGACGACCTGGACAACCGGATTAGCGTCTGGAAGGCCGACAGCCAAATCTCCTACGTCAACCGGCACGCCGCCGAAGAACCTGTCAAGGCGGCGCCTGATATTATCGATCTGCTCCTCTATTGCCGGAAGGTGAACCGGGAATCCGGCGGGGCGTTCGATATCACCGTCGGGCCGCTTGTCAAGTGTTGGGGATTCTACAAAAGCGAGGGCATCCTGCCTACGGGCGATGTTCTCCGCGACGCGCTCGCATACGTCGGCATGGACAAAGTAAACGTGGATTCCTCCGCTCGGACGATAAAGTTTGCCAAGCCGGGCGTCTTGCTCGATTTCGGGGGTGTCGGCAAGGGACTTGCCCTTGACCGCGCGGCCCGCGCCATGCGCGCCCACGGCGTAAAGGCCGCTGTGTTGAATGCCGGAACCAGTTCGATCCTTGCGATAGGCGCGCCGCCCGGTCTGCAGGGATGGAGAGTCCAAATTTACGATCCTTACAGACCCGGCCATTGCCTGGATGAGGTCACTCTTTGCGATGCATCATTGTCCACGTCCGGCAATTACGAGAAGTTCTTCGAGATCGGCGGGAAAAAGTACTGCCACATCTTCGATCCGCGCACGGGCAAGCCGGTGGAGGGCATGCTGAGCGCCAGCGCAATCGCCGACACGGCCACGGAAACCGACGCATTGAGTACGTCCTTTTTCGTAATGGGCGAAGCCGGCGTCCGCGCCTATTGCGATGCGCACAAGGGCATCCGGGCGATCATGGCGCCTATACCGGAGAACGGAAAGCCCATGCCCGTTCGGATTGGATTTGAAACGAGGCCGTGACAGGGCGCGTCTAACGATTGGATCGGGCTTCGATAAGACCGAAGGAGGGCTTATGATCCACAGCATTTCAAGGCGCGGGTTCATGCAAGCCACCGGCGCCGCGGGTGGCATCATGGTGGCGACGGGCTTTTCGCCGCTGAGTTACGCGCAGAACGAAACGGTCGCCGTGGCCGCCATCGGCACCGGCGGGCAGGGATCTTTTCATCTGCGCGACGGCCTTGCCCGCGCCCACAACATCCGGGTCGTGGCGGTGTGCGACGTGTACCGGCCCCATCTGGAGGGCGGCTGGCAGAACGCCGGCGGCGGCGACGTCAGAAAGTATACGGACTATCGCGCGATGCTCGACAAGGAGAAGACGCTTGACGCGGTAATCATCTCCACGCCGCTTCACACCCACTACCCCATCACGATGGATTGTCTCGACGCGGGCAAGTTCTGTTTTACGGAGAAGACGCTTTGCCAAACGATCGATCAATGCCGGAATCTGGTCATAAAAGCACGCGACGCGGGGCGTTTCGTACAGGTCGGCCATCAGCGACGCTACAATCCCGTCTATAACAAGGCGGTCCATCTCGCATGGAACGAGGGCGTCCTCGGCCGGATCAACCACATTGATTGTCAATGGCACCGCAACAACGACTGGCGAAGGCCGGTTGATCCCGATTACGTGTTGAGCGATGAGGAGAAAAAGTGGATACCCGATCTGGAACGCCATCTGAACTGGCGGCTCTACAACGCCAGTTCGGGCGGTCTCATGACCGAACTCGCGACACATCAGATCGATGTCGCGAACTGGTTCCTCGACGCGATGCCCTCGCGGGTTTACGGGCGCGGCGGCATAGACTATTGGCGCGACGGACGCGAGGTGTACGACAATGTCAACCTGACGTATGAATATGAAATTAGGGAAACCAGCCGCGGTTTCCGCAAACTCGAACCACGCAACAAGTACCAGAACATCGAAGAATTGAACAAACCGTACAAGGTCCGGGTCATGTATTCGAGCATCTGCGCGAATGCCAAAAAGGGCTGTTCGGAGCAGATTCTCGGCGACAACGGCGCATTCGAGATGACGGAAGCCGGAAGCCTGTTTTATCCGGAAGCGTCGTCGCCCGTCCCATGGGCACAAAAGGGACGCAAGGACACCTCGCAGGAAAATGCCACCGTCATCACATCGGGCGGCACGCTCACCCTGAGCAACAAGGCGCGCAAGGACGCAAAACCGGTGCTGGTGGACACCGACAAATCGGTGGATCAGTTGCAATTCGAGGCGTTCGCAAACGATATCATCAATGGCGGCACGCCGAAGGCCAACATCATGGTCGGACTGAAAAGCGCAATTTGCGGGATCGCGGGACTCCAGGCCATGCGCGAGGAACGCGAGATTGTGTTCGATCCGGCATGGTGGACTTTCGATTTTGAAACGCCCGATAGCAATAGGGTAAGTCTCTGAAGTAGGAATTAGGAGTTAGGAGTTAGGAGTTAGGAGTTAGGAGTTAGAATGATCAACGGGGCATGTCGAGCGCGGGCGAAACATCGTGTCGCGTGTGGCCTTTCACTGATGGTAACCGTCTGGATGGCTGTAAATGTCTCGTTCGCAGTGGATGATGCCGAGAATCCGGATCGGTACATCGGCCGGGACTTGGCGAGGGAGGGCCGGGCGTCGCGCGCGAAAGTGGACCCCTTGTTGCCCATGGCGTGTCCGCCTTTTTATCTACGCGACGGATACGGCCAAATCATTGACGCGAATGTCAAACCGGACGTGACGCGCCCCGTCAGCACGAAACAGACCTGTGGGGAATGCCACGATTACGCGCGCATTACGCAGGGCTATCATTTCCAGGCAGGCAAGGACGAGTTGTATCCCGAAAACAGGCCGGGCGAACCGGCGCCGCTCAGCAAGGGACCGGGCTGTTACGGAAAGTGGCTGCCGTTTTACCAGCGCGAACTGGCGCCCAAGCGCCTCGACCATCCAAACGACGCGGATATGACATCCTACCAGTGGGTCGCGGAATGCGGCGTCTGCCATCCGGGCGGCGGTCCCGCGGAGTACGATCGCGGATTCCGGCGTTACGACGAAACCATGGGAAGCGATCCCGGTCTTGCCGCAACGCTGGACGGCGATTATTTTCAGGCGCGGTGGAACGAATCCGGCGTCGTCGAAGCCGACTGCTTCATTTGCCACCTCGACGGCTACGACTACTCGATTCGCGCGCAGCAATTGAAAAAACTCAATTTCCGGTGGGCCGCCACCGCCGCCGCCGGATTCGGAACCGTCGAGGGAGCCGTCAAGGACAATCAAATTCCGAAACTCGCCTACCGCAAGGAATGGTTCGGTCCCGACGGCAAGGTCAAACTGGCCATACGGCGTCCGACGGATCGCGCCTGCCAGTTCTGTCATGAAATATCCGGCATCGAGAAACGCGGGACGGGCTGGCATTCGCATTACACCCCGGACGTCCACTCGGAACGCGGCATCCAATGCACGGATTGCCATCCGGGCGACATTCGCCACCATTTCGCCAAGGGACGTTCGCTGAATCTCACCGTGCGCGACGATCTTGACGGGACCGCGCCGACCTGTCGCGAATGTCACGACACGCGGCGCATGGGCGCGACGCCATGCGTCCACCGCGGAATGCCGCCTCTGCACTTCGAAAAACTTTCCTGCGAGGCGTGCCACATCACAAAACGGCCGTTCCTGTCCGCACGCACAATAGACACGTTGACGGGCAAGGCCGTCCTGTTGCCAAACACGATGGATGCGTTCGGGCCGGAAAGTTTTGCCTTCGGCGCGTGGTGGGGCAAAGCCGCCGCGCAGCAGCCCGACGCGGAACTCGTTCCGTTTACGCCGGACGAGATTGCCCTTGCCGCCGCGCAATCCATGGACGCCGATCCGGTGTTCCGGATTTTCGAGCAGGAGAACGGCGCCGCTTCGGAAGAAGCGCGGGCCGCCATGCTGAAAGCGCTGGCGAAAACGCCCGGACTCGTGAAACCGTACATTCCCCTATGCGTGTTTCGCGGCACGGCGTATGCCATGAACGGAAACCGGCTGGCCGAACTTCCCGTCAAACTGGAGCCGAAACGCGTGGGATCCCTTGCGGAGTACCCCGTCGTCTGCATAAAAGCAGAAGAAACACGTCCAATCGAACCCGCAGGCTATCAAATCGCATGTTACTGGCTCGCCATCGAGAACGGCGTGGTCCGCCCGCTTCGGCTGGCCGAGATGAAAGCCGCGTTCGATTTTCTGAAGAACGCTGCGCCCGTGCGCGTGGAAGACGGCAAGCGGCAGCCGCTGGCGGTGTACGACGACAACAACGATCGTTGGCCCGAAGCCAACACCGAGGCCGAAATTGGTCTCGTCGGATGGGCCATCGGACAAACTCAGACGCGATTCAAAGCGCCCGCGCTGATTTATGTAAAAGGGACCACCGCTTATTCCGTTGCCATCGAAAACGGAAAACGTCTTGACACGGAACCCACCGACGGCGCCTACCTCATCCTACAAGCCGGTAAAGACACGTCATATCCCGAAACGACATTTACCGCTACAGTCAGTCGCAGCCGCGATATCGCCGTTCGTCCGTTTCGCGAACGCCTGTATTGGAACATCGCGCACGGCGTCGAACCCGTGACGGAAGCGCTGGGCGCGAAAGGCTGCGCCGACTGCCACTCGGAGAATACGCCCTTTTTCCAGGGCCGGCTGCTGTCCGATGGTTTTACCCAGGACGGCGGTGTGATCGACTTGCCCGCCCACCGCGGCATGCGCATCACATCGCTGGCGGTGGTCATCGGCGCGTGGCGCGAACAAGTCATCAAACCGGCCAGCCCGTGGATTGTGATCGGCGCGCTGGGAATCATCCTGATCCACTTCGTCCTCTTTGGGACGCATCAACGGGCGGGCGGCTACGGCGGTCCGGAGATCCCGCGTTTCCGCATCCACGAACGAATCGCCCACTTCGTTGCGATGGTTTCGATCACCGTCCTCGCCGTCACCGGTTTCTGCTTTTTGCTGGGCCGACACGACCCACTCGGTCCATGGGCCCGATCCGTCCATACATGGATCGGCTACGCCGGCGTCGCCGGCGCCGCGTTCATCCTGCTCTCGTGGATATGGTTCATGTTTCCCGGACGCGGCGACTGGCGCTGGCTGCGCGGGGCCGGCGGCTACTTCGGCGGCAACAAGCCGTTGCCCGCCGGCAAATTCAACGCCGGTCAAAAACTGTTGTTCTGGTTTGACATGTTCCTTATGGCCGTGCTGTCTTTCAGCGGCATTCTCATGGCGCATCCGAACCTTCAGGCCGACGACGCACAATCCATTATTTACACCATGCACGATATTGCCGCGTTGTTCATGACCCTTGCGATTATAGCCCACGTCTACCTCGCCGCCGCCGTCAATCCGCACAGCCTCCGGGGCCTCTTCGGCGGACGGGTCAGCCTGGCGTGGGCGCAAGAGCATCACGGCCTCTGGAAAAACGTTCCCGATAAACTCGCCCCCGGCAATCCAAAATAAAATTGCCGAAAATGTCTTCTTTGGGCGTATCGAATTCACGGGGCTTTTTCAGTCTGAAATCCCCCAAAAGAGGGCGTATTCCCGATTGAACAGGTTATCGGAAATTGTAAAGAAGCGCCAATCTTGGGGCGCCAACAGGGCGGAAACAAAGGCGAATGTGTGCGACAGGCTGTCCAACCTGTCCTTCCACGGACAGGGCATGGCTTCGGAAAAGACCGACTGGACAATCTGTCCTCCATCCCGCGCCTTACTCACCATAAAGAGGCACATGTCCGCTCATTGACAAACCAGGAAGACGGCATTATAGTTCAAACGTGGCTTTCCAGTAAGCCCCGCGCCGCAACGAAGCCTCCGGGCGGCACGGTTCTCTGTGTTGAAAAGGCGCGGCGGAGCCGCGGCGAAAGGAATGGCCGGGGAAGCGCGTTGAAAGCAACGGGAAGTACGGCGAAAGCGAAGCGGCCGTCGCCGGTTCGCCGCCGCCGCGATTCGGCACAGAGGACTTTATATGAAAAAACATGGATTTACCCTCATTGAATTATTGGTCGTTATAGCCATCATCGGCATACTGGCCGCCATTCTTCTGCCCGCGCTGGCCCGCGCACGCGAGTCCGCGCGGCGCGCCAGTTGCGAAAACAATCTCAAACAACTCGGCATTGTTTTCAAGATGTATGCCAACGAGGCGCCCGGTCATAAGTTTCCGCCGATGGCGTGCGTGTTGTCCTATCCATTCGAAAACACGCAGGAAATGTACACGTCGTACAACGAATGCGGATACTCCAATCCCCATCGTCCGCCCAGCGCGGACGGCTCCGCGGATTTCACGATGTCCGGCAGGGCGGTCTATCCTGAATATCTGACGGACATCAACATCCTCATTTGTCCCTCGGACGCGGAAGGCGCCAATGCCCGCAGAAACTGGATCGTCAACGGCAAAACGGACCCGTGTGCTTTGAACGGCGAATCGTATTTTTATTTCGATTGGGCGCTGACGGGCCGCCCGGGCGAGGATTATCTGCGGCCGGGAGTGGATCCAAACGATCCCCGAATCCATGCCGGCATGTCCGAGCAGTCCGGAATCTACGACATGGGTTTCGTCGGCATATTCAACGATCTGCAGGAAGAACAGGCCGCCGTGGCGCCCGTGGGATCGCGAAACGTCTACGACCAAGACATCAAGTACAAAAACGAACAGGATCGAATCGTCACGCTCTACCAGATACGGGAAGGCGTCGAACGGTTTCTCGTCACGGACGTCAACAACCCCGCGGCCGCCGCGCTCGCGCAAAGCGGCATTCCGATCATGTTCGACCATGTGAACACGAACATCCGGCAGTTCAACCATGTACCGGGCGGCACCAATGTGCTGTTTTTCGACGGACACTGCGAATTTTTGCGTTATCCCGGCGATTTTCCCGTCACCCGCGCATTTGCCGTCGCGACAACCGTGTTCTAGCGTGACGATGTATCCCGTCGCCGTCTTGTTGTAGAGGTGCGATCTCCCGGATTTCGGTCATTTGCCGGGGAACAATTTCCCCAGATACCGGTAGGTATCGTACTGCGCGCGGCGCTTGCCGGAACCGTCGCCGACATAGGGATTGGATTGGGTCTCGTCGAGGATGCGGGCCTTGACATTGTCGGCGATTTGAAGGTTCATCATGTCGCAGACCTGGCCCTTGAGCACGGGATCGAAAACGGGAAACGCAACCTCGACGCGCCAGTCCAGGTTGCGCTCCATCAGATCCGCCGAACTCATGAACACAAGGCGATCGTCGCCGCGCCCGAAAATATAGATGCGCTGATGTTCGAGGAAGCGGTCGAGAATCGAAATGGCGCGGATATTCGGATGCGGAAGCATCGCATAGGTCGTGCGGACAACGAGATCCATCCGCACGCCGGCATCGGCCGCCTCGACGATTTTTTTGATGATCTTCGCGTCGGTCAGATGGTTTGTCTTGATGAAAACGTACCCGTCCGCCCCCTTTTCCTGCTCGCGCGAAAGGAATTTCATCATGCTCTTGCGCGAGTTGATGGGCGACACGAGCAGGTGCTTGAACTTCGGCGGACGCAACACGCGCGTCTTCGACGGCTCCAGCAGCATTCCGAGAACGTCCTGCACCTCCCGCGTTAGCCGTTCGTCGGACGTCAACAGTAGGCTGTCCACATAGATATGCCCCGTGACTTCGTTGAAATTTCCGGTGGACAATCCCGCGACGGCCATGTCCTCGCGCTGAATGTGCAGGAGTTTGGCGTGGACCTTCATCGTCGGCACGCCATAGGCCACGGTGGCGCCGGCTTCGCGCAACCGCTCGGAAATCCAGATGTTGTTCTGCTCGTCGAACCGGGCCTGCAATTCGATGGAAACCGCCACTTTTTTCCCGTTTCGGGCGGCGTTCACGAGGGCGTTGACGACCTGCGAGTGAGGCGCGGCGCGGTATAGCGTCATGGCGATGGACTGCACGCGGGGATCAATGGCCGCTTCGCGCAACAAGCGGATCAGGTGATCGAATTCCTGGTAGGGGTACGTAATTAGCAAATCGCCCGTCCGCAGCAGGTCGAACATCGGCGCGCGGTCGCGATCGAGCACGGGATGCTTCACGTGGTCCATCCGCTCGAACAGAAAATCGGGGCGTTTGCCGGGAAAACGCATCAAATCCCGCATGTTGTGGTAACGCCCCCCCGCGATAAGCGGATCGTCCTTCGATATCTTGAGTTCCCGCAGCAGCAGTTCGAGCAGGGAAGGCGGCATGCCCGCATCGTAGACGAGGCGCACCGGGCGGCCGCCTTTCCGTTTCTGGAGGCCGCGCTCCATCTTGCGGATGTACCCCTCCGAAAAGTCGTTGTCCATGTCGAGTTCGGCATCGCGCGAAATCTTGAACTCGAACGCCTCGATGCGATCGTATTCGAATATGTAAAAAATATCATTCAGCGAATGCCGGATGACATCGTCGACATACATGATGTGCCCGTTGGGAAGAAGGACGAATCGCGGAATGCCGCCCGGAATTTCAAGCAGGGCATAGCGCGTCTTTTTGCCCGTCATGCGCACGGCAAAATACAGCGCGCCGTCCACAAGGCTCGGAAACGGCCGGGTCTTGCTCAGGATGATGGGCACGAGCGCCGGCAGCACCTCGGCGTGGAAATAGTCGCGAAGCCATGCGATGACGTCCGCGGGCTGGCTTTCGATGTCGTGCTCGTCGAGGATCTTGATGCCACCCCCGGCGAGTCCGGCCGTTATGGCCTTGTAGGCGCTCCGGAAACGTTCATCCAACTCCCGCGACTTCCGGGTAACGACTTCAAGCAGGACCGGCATGCCGCGCTTGCCCATCTCGATGCGGCGCCGAATGCTCGCCACCCGAACCTTGAAAAATTCGTCCATGTTGGACGAGAAAATGCCAAGAAACTTCAGGCGCTCCAGCAGGGGATTGCGAACGTCTTCCGCCTCCTGCAGAACGCGCTCATTGAACGACAATGTCGAAATTTCCCGTATTTGATACAGATTGTCCATGCCCGCCTTTATAGCAGAATTCGTAGCCAATTGCCATTCAGACAACAATGGGCCATAAAAGTCATCCAACAACCACAATTCCAGATACCTTCCGGGTTTGCATCAAGAAAACAGACTTGAACCGCGGCCGAAACGTGAGAAGCAAAAAAGGTCTTGACAACCGCGTTTCTTCGTGCTATTTTGGCATCAGTTGAATAAAGGGATATATCCCCCCCCCCCATTGCTGTGTATACTATTGACATAGTCGGTTTTGGTTGTCAAGAGCAACGAAACAAGGAGGAACGGCAATGAAGCGTGCAGTGAAGGTGATTCTCATGGTGGCGCTTGCGATTGGCGTCGGCGTCGGTGTTGCCTATGCCGCCTATTCGCAGTACGAGGGCTTTCAGGCCACGACCTATCCCGATCCCTATCCCAACGGGTCGCAAACCTATTCCGAATTCAACAAGAGAGGCGTCTTCTTCTCGAACAACGGCAGCAACGCGAACACCATCCGATTCGAGGAAGGCGACGACGCCATCAACATGGGCACCGGAAACGACATCCTGCACCTCAGCACCGGCAAGGACGCGATCTGTTTCGGTTCCCCCAATGACAATCAGCCGGGCGTGATCACCTTCGATGGCGCCGGACAGGGCATGGTGAACGTGGACAACTCGAACGAGTACATCCGTTCCGAAAATGCCGACACCAAGACGGCCTCGCAGATCAAGATCCGTTCGCACAGCGTGTATATCTCCACCCACGGCGGCGATTTCACCGTGGATCTGGGCGCGGAATTCTGATTTCGCAATAGCCAAAATAGGCAAGGCATTCGAGGAGTTACGGCATATGCGATCAGATTATCGGCAAAACAACCGAAGGTTGGCGATTGTCACACTCCATTGCGTATGGTTGGCCGTGCTTTCCTCTGCGCACGCCGACTTTCAGGAAACGATTGTGAAGAATTGTCTGGACGCTTTTCGCGCTGGAGCTGCCGAATACGGCATCATTGCGGAACCTCGTGAAGTGGCAATCTTTCCCATCTGTGCCCCGGAGATGTCTGCGATTTACAGGACGCGTACCATGCAATACGAGCCGAAAGCCTACCTTGCGCTGGTTCGCGGCACGATGACTTGTACGGACGAGGTGAAATCCGGACCTGTGCCAAGCAATGGCACGGACACAGGGTCTACAGCGCAGTTGGAGGGCTTGCTGGCACAGTTCCGATGCGGACTCGATGGGAAAGTTGGCCACGGGAAGTTCTTCTCGCGTCCTGCGGGATTGTTTGGACGTATCGGGCTGTCGCCGGAACAGGCCGCTCAGACTGCTGGACTTGAAGGACAGGTATCCTTGACGGATGCGGTTCTCATCGAGACGCGTCCATTCCACTTCTTCTGGGCATTGCCCTGTGGCGATGAGAAGTATTATTTGGATGCCCACACCGGTGAGCGTATGACGAACCAGCAAATAATCCAGCACACGATGCCCGGACTCCCGCTGAGCCTTCCCCCGCCGTGGACGCCAACGGGCACCGTCTACTACATGTATGAGAATAACGTGAAGATCCCGATCGAGTTGGTGCCAAACGAACTGGGCATCGTTCTGCCGTTGGACGCGGATGTGCAGGCATGCCGTCAAGCCCTACTTTCCTGCGAGGGAGTTGCTTCCGCCGACATCGTTTTGCCGCCCCCGTCGCACTCAAGCAGGCCGGGCAGAGTGAACGCCATCACGCTGCGGTTCGACAAGGCGCGAAGTATCGGCGAAATCGAAGAAACAGCACGAGATCTCATGTCCCGTCCCGAAGTCGATGTCGTCTCTCCGGTCTTCCGCCAGCAGGACGTGGGTGGCTACGTATTCGACTTCATCTTCACCTATCTTGTTCGCCTCTCGGTTTATCCGTCTGGCGTGGCGGGGATCGGCGACATACTCCGTGATCGCACTGAACTCGCTGTTCTCGACAGTACACAGACAGCGTCCCATAATCCGGTTCGGTATACACTGCGAGTTGACCCATACCTTATATCCACGGCGGATTTGATCGATCTCGTGAATCGCATTCATGATGCGGACAACACCAAGTTCGTTGGCCTTGCGAAGATCGTTCTTCATCATCCATACTGGGATGTTAATTACGAGGGAGTACCTCAATGATTCACAACCATAAACACTTCGGGCATTTGCAAAGCACGCCCATCATGCCCTGTATACACGCACGCATCTCTTCGCTCCCTAATCCGTTGCTGGGCATTCTTGTTTACTGTATCTCCATGACGAGTTGGGCGCAGATAGCATTACCCCGCATCGTATGGCATCCACAACTGGAGGCAGGTGTAAGTACATCTATTGTTGACACTTTTCGGACTTACCCTCTTCCTGAGGTGAAGGGCGTTCAGTTCTGTATCTGGACCCTATCTTATATGCCATGGCACGCAGACTGCATCCAGTACGTTGATATACCAGGTCTTATAAACGATGGGTACGTGATAGGAACGTTCATCTATAACAATGTCTATGAAATCAATGAGGTAGTTAACACTCAGATCGTTTCCATGGGAGCGAGAATTGTGATTGCGGATGAGTTGGCGTGGAGACAAAACCAAGCTGCAACGCCACAGGAAATCATAGATATGAGCGATGCCTGCCATGAGGCAAATCCCGATGTGCTATTTGTCTACTCAGATGTATCTTTTTCTGGTTCATGGCCAATATACCCAATCTGTGAACAAATGAAGAGTTTACTCGCACAAGAGGTTCCTGCAAGAGACTTAGCGGACGTAATTGATGTCTTAGTGAGTCAGAGCTGGTCTGATGGCCACATTCTGAGATTTTATGCAGCTCCGCAAGGGATTAAAAGTTCGGTATGGGCATCAAGTGTGTATCCAAGAACACACTTTCGATGCGCTATTCGTTGCGGTTACCACACTCTTTCCGCAGCTTTCATCTTTCATCGTCCAAATAATTATGGTTGGAACGGAACGAACGGTATGCGAGAGGAACTCTTAAATATGCTGCGTTCGCGTTTCATTATAACCTCCTCAGGCATAGATCCCAGCACCGTCATTGATTCTATGGGATATATAACTACACGCTCAGGATGTTATATTAATGCCACTACCGAACAATTAACACCGTCATCCGACAGGGAATTTATCGTTAGGAACGGTTCCGTGGTGCTTGCCTTAATCGACGAAACCGGCGTATACCTAAAGGGCAAGTTGTATCAACTTGTGACAGTGAATCTGAATCAAGTTACATCTATTCCCTGCATGCGCGTAAGAGATCCAGCAGGCACAACGGTAGCAATGATCAATAGTCAGGAGTTTATCAATTCCGCGATCGAACCTACTTCTCCATATGTCGTGCCCGCAGGGAGCCTGTTGCTGAAACAGGAAATTGTCCATTAAAGAACGAAGATACAAGTCTGTTGACATTGTAGAGCATCTGACTATGTTGAAACAATCTTGACTAGCAGGAAATACATGAAAGTTCCGAGACATGGTAACCAAGTTACAATAAAGGGAACAGCAATGACAACTTATTTGAGTCGTGTCTCGGCAAATACATTGTTCCTAATATTAATATTCACTGTGGTGTATCATCATGACCATAATGTATCTGCTACATTATTCGTAAAAATAAGGCCTATTATCCGCGTTGATGCCGACAGTACCGCTTCCGCACCGGACGGATTGTCGTGGGCGACAGCTTTTCCAACGATTCAACAGGGCATAGAAGCATCATTTCCGCCGGGAAACGGTGAGATCTGGGTAGCAGAAGGCATCTATTGTCCCACCATTGATCTACCTGTCAATATTGGCATCTATGGTGGTTTTTCGGGCGTTGAGACTTTTCGATCTGAACGGGATTGGGCCGCGCATCCAACCATTATTGACGGGAAGGGGACGGACATCTGCGTTACGGGAGCCGACCACGGCATCCTGGACGGCTTTATCGTGCGGAACGGGCGTCCGGGGATGGTAAACAAGAACTGCTGTTGCGTAATCGTGTCGAACTGCACGTTTCGTGACAACACAAGTCCGTCTGCGTTCGTCATGTACGGTAACTACGGCGCCGCCATCTCGAACGACGACACTTCTCTCACACTGACGAATTGCGTGTTTGCAGGCAATTCGAGTTTCTTCGGTGGGGCGATATTCAATCGGTTCTCCACACTCACAGCCGATACGTGCACCTTTTCGGACAATGCTGCGGCCGGCGATTCCGGTGTGCCGGCGGCATCCGGTGGCGCCATCTACAACGACCTGAATAACTTTCTTGATCTGACCGACTGCGTGTTTGTTCGGAACACGGCGAAACTGATGGGTGGCGCGATTGCCACCTATGATACGTCCGAAGGGACGATATCCAACTGCGTTTTTTCCGGGAACACGGCCACGGATGGCGGCGCCCTTGCAGGCGAGGGTTGGTTCTCGCCAACTCTGGTCAATTGCACGCTCGCCGAAAACACGGCTACGAACGGCGGCGCCATGTATATCCGTAGTAGTTGTTTTCCATCGCTCACAAACTGCGTCTTGTGGAACAATGCGCCGAATGAGCTTGCGGGCAGTCCTTATGATGTGATGTA
>DAOTMJ010000013.1 GCA_035450225.1 Candidatus Hydrogenedentota bacterium | reverse complement strand
TATGCCCGGTGGTGTGAGAGGGGGAGAGGGGCAACCCCCCCCCCTACTCGATTGGACGGAAGGCAACGGTTGAATAGGGCCTGACGTGTGATCTGCCCGCATTAGCACCATAAAATCCGGTTTCCAAAAAAAAAACGACAAGAAAATCTTGGGCAATTTGCGCAACCCATTGAAGTTCCATGATTAGTTTCTTTGTCCGCAACTTCTGTGCATGGTACACAGAAGTTGCGGACAAAGAAATCATATCCTTGATTGAGGCATTGTGGCTGAGCCGCGTTAGGCGAGAGCGAAAACCGCTGGGTTTTGAGAACGATTACGATTACAAGGAGCACGATTACGATCACGAGACCCCGGGTTGTGGGTAGTACTTACATTTGTAGAAAAGTATGTTTTTTGCCCGCGGAGCTGGCCGGTTGATTCGGATCCGGGTGGATGCGATCGGTTCTTTCTTTACGGCGTCGCTTTTTTCGGTTTGTTTTACTTCGGCGGATGTGTACAATGATTGCGGCAACAGGGATGAGAACGGATCGCAGGCGAAACGTGCGGCCGTCTTGCGTTTGCGGGCGTTGCGTTGATTTGCAACTTGGAATTCCCGTTCGCCGGTTGTTGCGCTTGGCCAGGAAAACATTCCACGATGCGATTTGAATCCTATGTGGCGTTCCGGTATCTGCGCGGAAAGCGAAAGAGCCGTTTTATCAGCCTGATTTCGGTGATTTCGGTGGCGGGCGTCGCCATTGGCGTCATGGCGCTGATTGTCGTGATGAGCGTGATGACGGGTTTCGACATCGCCCTGCGCGACACGATTATCGGCAACCGATCCCATCTGACGGTCGAGGAATTCGGCACGACCATTGCCGATCCGGGCGAAGTGGCCCGGGAAATCCGCGAGATCTGCCCGGAAATTCTCGCTGCCGGTCCCGTTTCGCAAACCGAGGCCGTCATCCGCGTCCGGCATCGCGATCAGGATGAATTCGGATTCGCCTATGTGGTCGGCGTGGATGTCGCGCTCGAACAGGACATTACCGAACTAGCCGACAACCTTACGTCCAAGGGCGGGCGGCAGTTTGGCGCCGGACGCCTGCCCGGCGAGAAAGAGATCGTGCTCGGATACAAACTCGCGATGAAACTCGGAGTCCGGCCCGGCGACGAGGTCCAAGTTATCACGCCCCGCCGCAAGGTCGGCCCCATGGGCGCCATCGCCGGCAGCGGCATCTGGATGACCGTCAGCGGCATTTCGCAGGCGCAGATGGCCGATTGGGACGCCCTGTACGCGTTCGTGGACATCGCGACGATTTCGATGCTGACCGGCCGGGAAGGCGTGGACGCGGTGCATTGTCGCCTGACCGATCCGTTCATCGCGGAGCGCGTGGGAAACCGCATCGAAAAAGAACTCGGACTTCGCACCACGACATGGTATGAAAGCCAGGCGGATTTTTTCAGCGCCATCTGGCAGGAAAAAGTCGCCATGTTCATCATCCTGGCCTTCATCGTGCTCGTGGCCGCGTTCAACATCATGAGCACGCTGATCATGGTTGTCATGGAGAAACGGCACGATATCGGCATTCTGCGCACCATCGGCGTCGGCAGCCGATCGATTCTCCTGATTTTCATACTGGAAGGCCTGTTTATCGGGGTAAGCGGCACGCTATTCGGAATGATCGCCGGAACCCTGCTCGCCTATAATCTGAATCCGGTGGCGGTGTTTATCGCCCGGCTCATGAACATAGACATCTTCAACAGCCAATTCTATTACTTCGACCGGATTCCCGTGGCGATCGTCCCGCTCGACATCATGTGGATCACGGTGTCGGCGGTCATTTTGACCTTTGTTTCCACGCTGTATCCGGCATGGAGCGCCTCGCGGCTCGACCCGGTGGAGGCGTTGAGATATGAATAAAACGCTTGAATGCCGAAAACTGGTCAAAACCTATGTGGATGGCGCGCGAACACTCGAAATTTTGCGCGGTGTGGACTTGAGCGTTTATGACGGCGAGATTGTGGCCATCAGCGGTTCCTCGGGCGCGGGAAAAAGCACCTTGTTGCACCTCATCGGCACGCTGGATCGCCCCACGTCGGGTGAAATTCTTTTTCGCGACCAGCCGTTGTCCCGCCTGAGCCGCGGCGCCATCAACAAAATACGGAACAAAGAAATTGGGTTTGTGTTCCAGTTCTATCACCTTCTACCCGAATTCACCGCGATGGAAAACGTGATGATGCCCGCCTTGTGCCAGGGCGCGCGGCGTTCGGCATGCCGGCCCCGCGCGGAAGAACTACTGGAGAAGGTGGGGCTTGCCGACCGCATGACCCACAAGCCCGGACGGCTCAGCGGGGGCGAACAGCAACGGGTCGCCATCGCGCGCGCGCTGTTCAACAAGCCCGGCGTCGTGCTGGCCGACGAACCGACCGGCAACCTCGATGAACGCACCGGCGAAGGCATCACCGAACTACTCTGGAAACTGAACGAAACGGATCGCATCACCCTGCTCATCGTCACGCACGATGAGCATCTCGCGGGCCGGGCCCATCGCTGGATACACCTACATGAAGGGTTGGCCCACGTAAAAAAAGCAGGGCTTGAAGGATAGACAGGAATCCGCCTATATGCCAAGCAACCGGGAAATCATATCCAGTGCCGCACGGCAAGCACTCGTCGTGCCGTCGTTCAACGTGCCCTACCTGCCGATGGTCGAGCCTGTCGTCCGGGCCGTCGTGGACACCGACAGTTTCGCGTTTATCGCGACGGCTCGCCTCGAATGGTACAAGTACGAGGCAAAGGGGCTTCGGCCGGTCTTCGACGCCTTTCAACAATGGAACCGGCCGGATTACGTCGCGCTGCACTTGGATCACGTGCCCGTCATTGACGAGGACAATCGCCGCGTGGATTATCGGTCCGTCCTGAAGGAGGCCCTCGAAATGGGCTATCATTCCGTGATGATTGACGGATCGCGCCTGCCCTTCGCCGAAAATATCGAGGCGACACGGGCGGCGGTCTCCTTGGCCCACGGCTACGGAGTCGCCTGCGAGGCTGAACTGGGCGCGGTCATGGGCCATGAATCCGGTCCCATGCCGCCCTACGAGGAGATCTTTGCCTCGGGCAAAGGCTTTACCGATGTGGACGAGGCGCGCCGGTTCGTCGGCGAGACCGGATGCGACTGGCTTTCCGTCGCCATCGGCAATGTGCATGGCGCCGTGTCGGAAGCCACGCGCCATCAAAAGAAGATCGAAGCGCGGCTCGATATCGCACACCTTGTCAAACTCCGGGAAGCCACCGGCCTCCCCCTTGTTCTTCATGGCGGCTCGGGCGTGCAGCGCCCCTATGTCCTGAAGGCCATCGAAAACGGTATTGCCAAGGTCAATGTGTGTACCGAAATCCGGCAACCCTATGAAAAGGCCCTGTCTGAAACCAACGATCTTGCCAAAGCCCAAGAGGCCTGCTACGAACGGACCCGATGGGTCATTGCCGACTATTTTGGCATTGCCGGTACTCGGCGACAATTGTTCAATTCCTGAATCGGGCCTTTGGCCCTTCTGCCGGCGCGCACTGTCCAAGCGATTGTCGTGAAATAGGTTAGCCGGTCCTCTCCCATATTTGAAATTCATGGTATAATTAGTTTGGAAAAAGGATCTTTCATTGGTTTTTTCAAATTTATACATAGGCAAGGAGAATCCAGAACGGGGAGGATAGTGCGTTGCGTGCGGGATGTATGGCTGTATCGGCGGGGATTGCGCTGTTTGCGGCTGTATGTGGGGGGGATTCCATCTCGCTGGGCCATGAAAATTACGATAACGTCTACATTGCGGAGACGCCTTCCAATTATCTGGTGTGCTTCCCGGAAACGGGCCGGATTATGTCTGTTTCCAAAGCCGATATCCGATCCGAAAACGTTTACATGGAATCCGATCGCGACAAAAGGCGGGCGCTTTATGAACAATGGGCGGCAAAGCGAAAAGAAATCAACGGCTATTCTTCCGTGCCAGTCGCCGTCGTTCAATCAGAGGAATCAACGCCATCCGAAACCCAGGAAGACGATCCGGCAGGGAAGAGCAAGAAAATCCATCGGATAGCCAGTACGCCGCCCCGGTATTACAGTCCGGAGGAGGCCGCCCAGCAAGCGCGCGAAGACGATCTCAAGGCCCAGCACCAAGCCATGATCGAGGCACAACGCCGTCAAAGGGAAGCCGCCAAGAACCGGATGTTGAACAACCGCCAGGTCTATACTTCCGAACACGCGCGGGGTGGTTCCGTTCAATGGAACAATACCGCGCAATGGAACAACGGCGGGCGTTTCGGATACTGACCGGAAAAAGTCGCCAATGAAGAAAGTCGTGATTTTCGACGCGGGGGGGCGAATCGGGCGCCCACCGGGGATGTTCACATCCTAACGCGGTGCAGCCGCAATGCCTCAATCAAGGGCATGATTTCTTTGTCCGCAACTTCTGGGCATCACACACAGAAGTTGCGGACAAAGAAACTAAATCACAGCTAATCCACCAGCCCTGCTGGTGAAAATCCATCAGGTTCCACCGTGCCGGCGGCATTTTTTGTGCTCGTAATCGTGCTCGTAATCATGCTCGTAATTGCGCTCAACCCCCGGCGATTTTCGCGCTCTTCAATTGATTGGATCGTTTGATTGGATCGTTGTCCCAGACTTACTTGTTGTTTTTTTTGCAAGGGGGCATCATAATGTCCCTGTTTTTGGAGTTTGATCAAGATGGGCAATAAAAAGAGGCGACGATCGTCGTATGCATTTTTCCTGGTATTGTTGCTTGTGTGCGGTGCGCGGGCACAGACGGATATTGATCAGAGCCGGCGGACGGCCATCGTCCAAGCCATTGAAAAGGCCGCGCCGGCCGTCGTCTCCGTAAATGTCGTTCAGGTTCGGGCCGAACGAGTGGCCAATCCGGTGCTGCGCGATTTCTGGGATCTTTTCTATTCGTGGGAACCGCAATACCGGCTTCGCAAACGCCAGTTGAATTCCGTGGGGAGCGGCTTCATTTTCGACGCGCGGGGCTATATCCTGACTAATTACCACGTAATCGAGGATGCCGATGCGGTCGCGTCGGTCACGCTGGCCGACGGACGCGTGCTCGATGCCGAAGTGGTCGGCGCGGACAAGCGGACCGACGTGGCCGTCTTGCGGGTCAAGGCTGCCGGTCTGCCGTGTTGCAGTCTAGGCACATCAAGGGATCTGCTCATCGGCGAATGGGTCATCGCGGTCGGCAATCCCTTCGGCACCCTGATGAAAGATCCCCAGCCCACGGTCAGCGTCGGCGTCGTGTCCGCCAATCATCGCCGGATCAGCCCCAGCGTCGGCGAGGGCGAGCGCCTGTACCAGGACATGATCCAGACCGACGCGGCCATCAATCCCGGCAACAGCGGAGGCCCCTTGGTCAATGCCAAGGGCGAGGTTGTCGGCGTCAACACCATGATTTTCAGTCCGAGCGGCGGCAGCGTGGGGCTGGGCTTCGCGCTGCCCATAGACCGCGTGCGGCGCGTGGCCGACGAACTCATCCAGCATGGCCGCCGCCGGGATCCGTGGGCCGGATTCAAGGTCGAGGATGTCGGCAATCTCCGCCCCGATTTTCATGAACAACTGGGCGTTCAGACGGAAACGGGCAGTATCGTGGTTAATATCCTGACCACTTCTCCCGCGTACGAGGCGGGCCTTCGCCCTGGCGACGTCATCGTCCGCATCAACGGCGAAGCCGTGACCTCTTCGTCGGACATAGATTTCGCCCTCTGGAACATGTTCGTGGGCGACACCGCGACGCTTGTCATCAACCGGCGCGGCGCCGAACGGACGTTGCGGTTTCCAATCGTCGAGTTGTCGCGATAAGGCGGGTTATTCATGATCCGCCGAACCGGCGGTCATAACGTCCGATAATGCGGGGGCCTTCAATGGTGGCCATCCACGGTTTGGGAGATGGGTAGGCGGCCCATGCGACGTGCCCATCCATGTACAACACATTCATGCCCGCCGGCACGTGGCATGATCCGGTGATCTGGCCCGTCAAATGATCCCACATGACGGGAATCTCGGTCTGGGCCGAACTTGTCGCGGCGGGATCGTTGATATCGGTGACTAAAAAACGTTCAATGCCTTCACGGATCCGGTAGTAGGTGTCGCCTCCCCCGATTTGGGTGCCCGCAAAGGCGGCGGATACCTTGAAATCCTGATCCGACACGGCGCCCTGGCTTGCGACGTTCGCGGCGGCCAGTTCGGCCCATGGGGTGCCGTTGTAGTCGGCGTCCTCGAATCGTCCGCCCGGACCGCTGCCGGCGGTTCCATCCTTGGGGCCGAGCACGTTCACGGATTCCATGATTACCCAACCCACGTAATTGTAAGGGGATTTGATGAGTTCTTCCGGTTCGATGACGCCGTTGTTGTTCCCGGAAGAAAGGGCGCCGCGGCGAACCCCGATGTCGTATCGTTCGAGCGGCGACCGGCTGGCCGTGGATGGACACCAGACCACCGTGAGGTCCGTGAGGTATTCGGGATAGACGGCCGGGCCGCTGAAGATCATCGTGTCGGAGAGGCGGCCGAAGATGTCACGTACCATCCGTTGCGGAAAACGATTTCCGTTGGATTCGTTCGCGTACATCTTGAAAACCAGTCCCAGTTGTTTCAGATTGTTTGCGCACGAGGACCGGCGGGCGGCTTCCCGAGCGCGGGACAGCGCCGGCAACAGGATCGCGGCCAAAATCCCGATAATGGCAATCACCACAAGCAGTTCTATCAGTGTAAAACCGTGCTTTTTCGACATGTCCAGTGGGTCTCTCCATGAAAACAAACGGATTTGCAAGGCCTAATAATGTCCATAGGTTTTGGAAAAATCAACCTGCACAACGGCCCTAGTTCAAACAACGGTCGGCGGAATCACATTCCAATCACCGTATGCCCGCCGGTTTTTTTGCACAAATACTTGCCAAAACGTATGCATACAAGGCATGATAAGAATAGGAAACAACGCGGCGGCGGAGCCGAAGCCATGGTTTTTTCGGTAGTCATCCATCAAAAAGAAGAAGGCGGATACGTTGGGCAGTGCCGCGAACTGCCCGAAATCGTGGGCACGGGCGCCACCATTGACGAGTGCTGTACCAATGTCCGCCAAGCCTTTATCGCCTATTTTCAGGAACACGGCATGGCGGCGATCGAGTCACTTTCGCGGCAAGAAGAAGGATCCTTCCGCGGCCATGTCGGCTTCTTCAGTCTCAACTGAACGTTGCAATTTTTTCCTTTCATTCGGCCGGATTGGGATAGCGGCGCTTATTTCAACCCAAGGCGTCCGATGGCTTGAACTTCGCGCACCCAACAGCGATGCGGAGGAAATTCCACCGGTTACGGAAACGGGCGCACGGCTCGCCCGGTTGCTGGAAGCCTATGTTGCGGGGGAGTGTGTGGATTTTGACGACATTCCGCTGGACCTTATGGGGACGCCATTCCAGCGTGCGGTGTGGGAGGGCGCCCGGACGATTCCCTGGGGCGCAACCGAAACCTATGCGGGACTGGCGGCGCGCATCGGCCGCCCGAAGGCTCAGCGGGCCGTCGGACGGGCGCTGGGCGCCAATCCCGTCCCGATACTGGTTCCTTGTCACCGAATTCTTGCCGCACAGGGCCGTCTGGGCGGCTTTTCCGCCGGCTTGCATTGGAAACAAGCGCTTCTCCGCATCGAAGGCCATGCCGTGGCCCTTTGAAACAGGTTGAACGGCGATGACGCAACGACCCGCAAAGAACACGGCTAGGTGATTTCCTCGTAAAGGAGCGAAAGGGCGTTTGCAAAATGATCGAGCGTGAAACGATCCGATACGCGTTTGCGTGCGGCCACGGACAATTCGCCGCGGAGATCATCCGATTCGAGGAGCCGGCTCAGCGCGTCCGAGAGTGATACAAAGTCGTTGGGCTGGCAGAGGAGGCCGGCATCGCCGATGATTTCGGGAATGGCGCCGCTCGACGCGCCGATGACGGGTGTGCCGCAGGCCATTGCCTCAATCAATGACATGCCGAATTGTTCCTGCCATTCGGGCGTCGCGATGCTGGGCAGGACGAACGCGTCCGCGGAACGGAACGCGGCGGGCATCCGGCGATAGGGCAGCGATCCCGCGAACACACAGTGCGCGGCAAGGTCGAGCCGCGCGATCAATGCTTCTATGCGTTCCCGGCCCGGCCCCGAACCGACCATCAGAAGCCGGATCGGCCGTCCGCCCGGTGTGCGATCCGTCAACTCGCGCAGGGCCATGAGCAGGAAGTCCAGTCCCTTGCGCGGCAGAAACCAGCCGACGAACAGGACGACCAAATCGCCGTCGTCCAATCCGAACGCCGCGCGTTCGGACGGCCCGGGGCAAAACAAATCCGCGTCCACGCCGGGCGGCACATACACGATGCGCGATGAGTCCGCCCCTTCGATGAGCAGCATGCGCCGCGAGCGTTCCGTGTGCACGATGAAGCGGTCCGTTTCCCGGAGAGCGCGGCGCTTGACGGCGAGGCGTTCTTCGGTCTGCTCGTTGTTGAATGGAATGTTGTCCCAGACCATCACCGCCAAGGGGATATCGAACCGGCGTCGCGCTTCAAGGGCTTCGGCGGTCCAGTCCGTGAACAATTCCCAGGACTGGATGGCGTCAAATCCTTGCAGGCGTTCCGCGAACGGTCGTATGCGTGGTTCACGGCGGGCATAACGTTCCCGTAGCGCATGCAGGAACGAAGCGGGTCCTTGCTGCGTGTCGAAATGCAGAGGTTCGCAATGAAACGGCGACTCTTCATCATCACGCTCGTCGAATCGCCGCTGGATTTCGGATTCGGCTCGGAACACGGTGATTTCGGGGGCGCCGCGCAATCGCCGATATCCGCGGAAATGCCACGGGGTGTGGCGATTGCCAATCAGCAGCGCGAGTTTCACCGGCCGCCTCCCCAGAAATGGCGCACGAGGAACGCCCGCGCCGCCTCGCGATCCTTCGGAATGTCGAGATGACGTTCGCGGCATTTCGCCTCGTATTCGTCCAATGTGCAGATGACGACCGCGGGATTGCCGGCCACGACCGTGTTCGGCGGGACGTCTTTCGTGACGACGCTGCATGCGCCGACGATGGCGTTGGGTCCAATGACGACCCGGGGGAGAATGGTGGCCCGGACGCCAATCTGGCAATTGTCGCGAATTTCGATCGTGCCGAATCCGGTCAGTGACTCGTACTTGTCCTGAAACGGCCAGTTCAGATCGTGATTGACAAAAGTCACGTCGTTTGAAATGCAGACGTGGTTGCCGATGCGGATCAACCATGGTTCCGTGCCGAAGTGGGCCGTGTAAATCCGGCAGCGTTCGCCGATTTGGACGCCCATGTCGCGCAGCGTGCGGATGACGGTTTCCTGCGAGCCGTACCGGAGTTTTAGTTTTTGTAGGAGGCGACCGATGTTCATCCGGCGATCCTATTCGTCAAACTCGCAGGGCAGACCCTGGAAAATCCATTTGCGGTCAATTTCAAGCACGCGGGGGCGCCGCTGCAGCACCGCTTCGATTTTCGGGAAGTGCATGAACCGCTGCTTGCTCTGGTGGTAGCGGCTAATCACGTGGAGGTAGAGCATGAGGCGGGCGGTGCGCAACTGGCGCGGCGTCGAGTAGTACACCGTCATGCCCCGCTCGATGGCGTGTTGAAACCGGTCGTGGAGCGCCTGCGGGCGCTTGGCGGCGATTTCCGACCATTCAAAGAGATCCATTTCGGGCATGCCTGCCGTTCCCTGCGCGGCCTGCCGCTCGAATTCCGCGTCGAGACGTTCGTACAACGCCACGATCTTGTCGAACCAATGCAGAATCGCGCGGTAGCCTTCGTCCGCCAGATCAATTTCGATGTGCGCCTCGTCTATGTTCGCCAGCGTCTGCCGCGCCAGGTACCGTTCGCGCTCCTCGTTGGCGTCGGGAACCATGCGAACGCGGGCCTTTTCCGCCGCCTCTCCGTAGTTGAAACTTTCAAGAATGGTGGCGATGCTGAATTTCGTGCGTGAATGCAGCGCCGACTCCTTCAGGAGGGGCACGGCCAGCGCATCTTTTTCGATCGCGGCGTCGAGCGAGGGTTCCGCCGCGAACAGGTCCGCCTTCCAATCGAGCCAGATGTCGTGGAACAACCCGCGCAACAGCCGCCCGCATCCGCGCGGGTCCGCGCTGAATGCCTTGCCGACGAGTTCGGCGAACCGCCGGCGCAGACGCCAGCCGGTCCGTTTCAGAATGTCATGTTCAAACAGATAGCGCAATACCAGCAGCCGGTCAATGGCGAGAAAGGCGGCGTCCTCCGAAAGGCCCGAATTCGCAATGATGGACTCGCGCCAATAATGGCACCACTCGTGCAAATGCCGGGCGGCTTCGGTGCGCGGCGGACGGCGGAGTTGTTCGAGCGAACCGCTGTCTATGTCCGCCTGCCGAAGGGGATCGGCCATGTCGCGGCGGAATTCGGCGGGCGTGTCCGCGCGCATCAGCAACTCGTCGGTGCGGGCGTCGTAGAAATAGGATCGGTACAGATCCGTTATGAAAGCGTAATCCACGTTGATCGCGCGCGTTTCGTTGACGAGCAGCCGGGTTGTTTCACAAAAATCCAGCCCGCGTTTCGCGAGGGATCCGGGAGGCTCAATCGCGCCCGGCATCACGAAATGCGCGGCCACGGCGGTCTGCGCTCCGCTGCGCAACAGATACGACGCGGAACCGACATGCGCCAGCACCGGCTTCGACTCGATGGGCGCCACCGTCCGCCAGCCCAACAGGTTCAGCAGTTGTTGCGCGAACCGGTGCTGGTCCTCCTTGGTGTTGTCGGCCAACTTGCCCCACCACGACTCACACAGTTTGGCGATTTCCTGCGAGGTTTCCATCAGGGGACCCCTTGTCCTTTCCGTACCTCATAACCCGCGGCTTCAATTCGCCGCCAAATTACATCTTCACGGCGTCCCAGCAGATCCACGCCGTCCACCAGATAAAAATCCAGGGACGACGCGCGCTCCGCGGTAAGCCGCATGAACTCATCCACGGACATCACCTCTATCGAATACCCCGGCAGGCTCACCGCCGGCGGACGCCCCGACGAGGTAACCACGAGCAGTTTGTTCTCCTGCGGGTTCAAGAAAGCCAGTCGAACCGACTCGTCCAGCGCCAGCAATCCCCGCGCCCGTTCCTCGTCGCTGGCGGTCTTCAAGAACAAACCCCGGAATTCAGGAAACAGCGGACATTGCATGTCCACCTGATAATACACCCGATTGCCCTCGACACGGCGATACAACAACCCCGACGATGCGAGACGATCCACTTCGCGCTGGACCGCCCGAATGGGAAGGCCCGTGGCCGACTCAATCTGGCGTTGATAATAGGCCCGAAGGGGGTCTAGCATGAAAAGTCGCAAAACGATAACACGCGCGCTGGATGAAAAAACAGCCAGTAATGCCGTATTGGGCTTTGTCTGACTATTTTTAGTAGTCGGCATGGGTCAGATTATTTGTATATAGATTCTAAAAAAGAGTTGATAAAACCGATTTATTGCTTATATCTTATTTAATTTTCAGAATTTATATACAAAATAACGTCAATAAAGTCAAGAAATAAAATGCTTTGCCTATAATTTTGGAGATGGCGGAACTTAGGGGGGCGGGAATCGAAAACGTCAAAGGAAAAAGGACGAAAAGGACGAAAAGGACAAAAAGGACTTCTTGCGCAGGGGGTGGCGCCGCGCAAGCGAGTTGATCCTTGCAATCAATCCAAGGGATTTCTTGCGCAGGGGTACTGTCCCTTACGTCCTTGTTGTCCCTTATATCCTTGCGCATCTTTGCGCATCGGGTCTTGGGCGCCGCCCAACCGGCGAACACCGCCGAATCCCGATAGTCCCAGGACAGTTGCCCTCCCGATTTATTGCCGTTGAATGTTCAACGCGGCTTCCGTCTTCTTGTTTGCGGGTTGGGTATGATACCATTCTTCTCCTGTTGGAATGGAGTGGTCGATCGGCATGCAAACCATGACAGAGGGCGGAGAATCTCTTTCGTTGAACGAGGCTCAGCGGGTGGCCGTGACGGCGCCGGACGGTCCCGCGCTGGTGCTGGCGGGGGCGGGATCGGGCAAGACGCGCGTGATCGTCGAGCGTATTGTGTGGCTGGTCGAAGAGCGCGGCGTGGATCCGCGCCACATTCTTGCGGTGACGTTTACAAACCGCGCGGCGGGGGAAATGAAGACGCGTGTGGCTTCGCGGATTGGGGGCGATCGCGCGGCCTGCTGGGTGGGCACCTTCCACTCGTTCGGACTCTACCTGCTCCGGCGCGAAATGGAGAAACTGGGCCGTCCGCGGATGTTTACGGTGTTCGACGACGCCGATCAACTTTCGCTCATGAAACGTCTGATCAAGGGATTGCCGGCGCATTACGCGAAGGTGACTCCGCGCGAGGCGCTGCAATGGATCAGCCGGCTCAAGCAGGACGTCGAAGAACCGGACATGGCCGAAACGTGCGCCACGGACGAGGACGAAACGTGCCGTGCCTTGTGGGTGCAATACCACGAGGCGTTGTTGCGCGCGTCGGCGGTTGATTTCGACGATCTGCTGGTGTTGCCGGTCCGGCTGCTCGAAGGCGACGCCGAGACGTGTGCTCGGTACCGGCGTCGCTTTCGATACATACTGGTTGACGAATACCAGGACACGAACCGCGCGCAGTACCGGCTGGCAAAATGCCTGTCGGGCGAAGGCGGCAACCTGTACGCCGTGGGCGACGAGGATCAGAGCATCTATTCGTGGCGCGGGGCGGATATCCGCAACATTCTCGAATTCGACCGGGATTTTCCCGGCGCGCGCATTTACCGGCTCGAACAGAATTACCGCAGCACGATGCCGATCCTGCACACCGCGAACGCCGTGGTCGTTCATAATCGCAACCGGCTCGGCAAGACGCTGTGGACGCTTCGGAAATCCGGCGAACCCGTGCGCCTGCACGTAGCCGAAGACGGCGAGAAAGAGGCGTTTTTCGTGGCCAAGGACATTGCCGCGCACAAGGAGAACGGCGACGCCACCGCCGTCCTGTACCGCACGAACGGCCAGCAGCGCGTGCTGGAAGACGAACTGCGCGCAAAAGGGATTCGTTATGTTGTTGTTGGGGGGATACAGTTTTATGAACGCAAGGAAGTCAAAGATCTGCTGGCGTATTTGCGGTTGATCGCGAATCCGGCCGACGACGAGGCGTTTCGCCGCGCCATCAATACGCCGCCGCGCGGCCTCGGCGCGACCACGCTTGAACATCTCGAAACCTATGCCAAACAACGCGGCGTTCCGCTGTTGTCGGTCTTGCGTGAAATCGAACACGATCAGACGCTTCGGTCAAGGGCGCGGACGGCGGCGGTGGAATTTGTCCACATGCTGGACGATCTGGCGCAACAAGCCGCGGCCGGACCGATTCTGCCGCTTGTCGAGAAAATCATCGAAACGATTGATTACCGCTCGTTCGTTGAACACAGCGACGAAAAAGATCAGCGGGACCGGATCGAAATCGTGGATGAATTCCTTGCCTCCTGCAAAGCCTTCGACGATCGTGGCGGCGGCGGCCTTGTCGAATTTCTGCAGCAGACTGCGTTGGCGTCGGATACGGACGGGTACGATCCGTCCGCGCCGGCGGTAGCGCTGATGACCTGCCATGCGGCCAAGGGCCTTGAGTTCGATTCGGTATACTTGGTAGGGTTGGAGGAAGGATTGCTGCCGCATGCGCTCTCGGCGTATTCGGAACAGGGCATTGAAGAAGAGCGGCGCCTGTGTTACGTGGCGATGACGCGCGCGCGCAAACGCCTGACGCTGACGGCCGCGCGCTACCGGGTTGTGTACGGCGAATCCGGCCTGCGCGAATTGTCGCGGTTTGTGCGCGAAATACCGGCGGACGTCCTGCACGTCGTGGGCGAGGAAGAACTGCGGCGGATGGCGCCGGCGTTGCCCGCCGGACGAGCCGAGCCGGCCGTCCGGGGCGGCCTGAAGATGGGCACCATTGTTCGCCATGCAAAATTCGGCATTGGCCGCGTCGAATACACGGCGGGCACGGGTAAAAATCTCAAGGTGCGGGTACGATTCCAATCGGGCCGGGTAAGCACGCTCATGGCAAGCCAGGCGCCGCTGGAAATTCTCGAGGAGAAAAGAAGGTGACACTCGACGAACTGAGAACCGCGATTGACGAACTGGATTCGCGCATTCTGGAATTGCTGAGCGAACGCGCAAAACGGGCGCTGGAGATTGCCGAAATCAAGCGGTCCACGCAATCCGCCTATTATGTGCCCGAGCGCGAGAAGGCGGTGTTCGAACGCCTGCGCGCGCTCAACCGGGGACCGTTGCCCGATTCCGCCATCCGGGTGATTTATCGCGAGGTGATGAGTGCGATCCGTTCGCTGGAGAAAAACATTTCGGTTGCGTATCTGGGACCGAACGACACGTTCAGCCACATGGCGGCGCTTCGCGTGTTCGGCGTGACGGCCGATTACCACCCGCTGCCGACGGTGGCCGACATCTTCACGGAAGTCGAGCGCAAGCGGATTGACTACGGCCTTGTGCCCGTCGAGAGTTCGATGGGGGGCGGCGTCCACGACACGCTCGACCGGTTCATTTCATCGGATTTGAAGATTGTCAACGAGGTCCTATTGCGCATCACGCAGAACCTGTTGTCCAACAGCCCGATGGACAAAATCGAGCGCGTGTATTCCAAGGACAACGCGTTTATCCAATGCCGGAACTGGCTGCGGGTAAATCTGCCGAATGCGAAACTGATTGACGTGTCAAGCACGGCCGAGGCGGCGCGCATCGCCTCGCAGGAAGCAGGGGCCGCCGCGGTGGCCAGCGCCCTGGCCGCCAAGACCTACAATGTGGACATTCTCGTGCCGTCCATTGAGGATTCCCCCAACAACTACACGCGCTTTTTTGTCATGGGTCGGCAACTCGCCAAACCGACCGGTAAAGACAAGACCTCCATTCTGATATCCATCAAGGATCGCCCCGGCGCGTTGTACTCGCTGCTGACGCCGTTCAATCAGTCGGACGTCAATCTTACGCGCATCGAATCGCGCCCCTCGCGCCGGAAGGCATGGGAATACGTCTTTTTCATCGATCTTATCGGGCATATTGACGATCCCCGGATTAGCGAGGTCCTCGAAAAGGTTCATGAATATTGCGTGGAACTCAAGGTCCTGGGTTCCTATCCCCAGGGCGATGTCGAGGAGTGACCCATGAGCACGATCACGGTGCTGACCCTTGTGCCCAATGCGGGCGACCGGCTGCCGCGATGTCTCGAAAGCGTGCAATGGGCCGACGACATCTTCTGCGTGGTGGATCCGGCCACAACGGACGGATCGGATGAGGTGGCGCGCCGATACACGTCCCACGTGGTGACGCATGAGTTCATCAACCATGCCGCGCAGGAAAACTGGGCCCTCGAACAGATCCAGACCGAATGGACGCTGATCCTCGACGCGGACGAATGGGTCACGGAAGAATTGGCCTCGCGCATCCGCCAAATCATTCGGGATCCGGCCAGCCATGATCTGTATTACATCCGCCGGTTGTCCTATTTTCTTGGCCGGCAGATCAGGCATTGCGGGTGGGATCGCGACTATAACAGCCGCCTGTTCCGTACCCGAAAGGGCCGCAACACGGAATGCCGCGCACATCCGCGCATCGTTGTGGATGGAACGGTCGGACGCATTCACGAACCCATGCTCCACGACGCCTACCGCAGTTTCCCCGAGTTTTTCCGGACGCTGACCCGGTACACCACCTGGGGCGCGCAGGACGCCTACGAGCGCGGTCGGCGCGCCGGCGTGGTGCATTTGACGCTGCGCCCGTTCTGGCGGTTCTTTTCGATGTACGTGCTGCGGCGGGGCTTTCTTGACGGCTATCATGGCCTGATCCTTTCGGCGCTGTATGGCGTGTCGGTTTTTGTCAAATACGCCAAATTGTGGTATATCGAACGCTTGGCCCGCGAGAACCGGTGCGCACCCGGTGAAATACCCGATCCCGATGCGCCGACGCGTCCGGAAGGTTTCAAGCAGTAGAAATTCGCCTAAAACGGCTGGTATACTTTTCACGAATGGTGGGAGTCCGTATAGACCATTGAAACCGTGTTGCAAAGGAGGTGAATTGCATGGCGGAAAGCGTGAACGTCGAAGAGACCGTATGCCGCATTATTCGCGAGCGTCTCGACAAAAAACCGGAAGAGGTAACGCTGGAAGCGCGCTTTATCGAGGATTTGGGCGCCGATTCGCTGGATGTCACCGAATTGCTCATGTCGCTCGAGGAAGAATTCAACATTGACATAGACGACGAGGCGAACAAGATCGAAACGGTCGGCGACGCGATCAAATACATCTCTTCGAAAATGAGCCAGTAGGAAAAACACCGCGTCCGCTGGGGCGCTGCGTATAGATGGAATGCGGTTGTTCCATTATGGGTAATGAATGAAATGAAAACGCTTGCCGGCGGGATCTCCGCCGGCAAGCGTCTTTGGTTTTATGGCGCCGTTTGCGCGCCGTGCGAGGGTATTGAAAGAATAGGGCGATCCACGCGGAGATGGCGGCCGGGCCGCTTCAGGAGAATATATTTGGCACAACCGAGATTGACAGGCGACTGGGACACGGGGATGTCCCCGCCGGTTTCCGCTGATGCGAACGATTCCGTACGCGCCGATCAATTGCGCGCGCTGGCGGAACGCATCGGAATGCCGATCAAGGACTATGTTCTGCTCAACCGCGCCTTGACGCACGCGTCGGTTTCGGCGGAAACGACGGAGCGGATCCACAATTATGAATCGTTGGAATTTTTGGGTGATGCGGTGTTGGGTCTTGCCATCGCGCATTGCCTGTATGAACGGATCCCTGACCGCACGCCGGGGGAATACAGCCGTATCCGGGCGGGCGTTGTCAACCGGCGTTGCCTGGCCCAAATAGCACGGCGACTTGGGATTGCTTCCGCGATACGGCTCGGCAAGGGCGAGGAACTGGCCGGGGGGCGCCAGCGCGCGTCCCTGCTTGCGGATTGCCTTGAAGCCATGATCGGGGCGTTATTCTTGGATCGCGGCTGGGCCGCTGCGCTCGAGTTCGTGGCGCGCGTGTTCGAGCCGGAACTTGTCCGCGAATTGGCCTCGGATCGAATCTGGGATTTCAAGTCGCGGCTTCAAAATTACTGCCAAGGCCGGCATCTGCCCCTTCCTGTGTTCACGATTGTCCAGTCGGAAGGCCCCGATCACCGCAAGCAGTTCGAGGTGGAAGTTTCGCTGGGGGGCGAGCCCGCAGGCCGGGGCCGCGGGTTGAGCAAGAAGGAAGCCGAACAGAACGCCGCCCGCGCCGCCTTGGCGCGCGAAGGCCTCGACACCGGCTGATTATCGCGACGCAAGATCGGCGAAACAGGCGTCCAAAATGGCGATGGCGTCGTCCACCTGCGACGGGGCAACCGTCAGCGGCGGTGTCAACGTGAGGATGTTTCCCATCGTGATCTTGAAACTCAAGCCCTTTTCCAATGCGCGGTACATGATCCATTCCGCCTCGGCGGATGCGCGCGAGCGCAATCCGCGGTTTGCGGTCAATTCCACGCCGATCAAAAGGCCGAGTCCGCGCACGTCGCCGATAATCGCATGGCGCGCCTGCAATTCGCGCAGCCGCTCGATCGCGTACCCGCCGATCGCCGCCGCGCGATCGATTAGCCCGTCCTCAATCAGGCAGTCCAACGTGGCCAGTCCCGCCGCGCAGGCCACCGGATTCTTTTCGTGCGTGTAGTGTCCGATCGCGCGGTCGGGCGCGATATCGAGACCCTCGCGCGCAATGAGCGCGGCGAGGGGGAATATGCCGCCGCCGAGGCCTTTGCCGATGCAAAGCATGTCGGGCACGATCCCGTAATGTTCGCAGGCGAACATCTTTCCGGTGCGTCCGAGACAGGTTGGGATTTCATCGAGAATCAACAGCGCGCCGTGCCGGTCGCATGCGGCGCGGACCCGTTCCCAATATGCTTTCGGTGGGATGAACGGCGTGCTACGGACCGTTTCCGCGATGACGGCCGCCACATCCCCTTCCTTTTCGAGCACGTATTCGATGTAGTCCGCGCATTTGAGGTTGCACCGGCCCTCGTCGCGGCAGAAGGGGCAATGCGCCGGGTCGGGGGGCGGCACATGTTCCGTGCCGGGAAGGAGCGGCCCGGCGTCTTTCCGGAAAATGGCCTCGCCGCCGATCGAAATGGCGTCGAGCGACGCGCCGTGGAACGAATCCCACAACGAAATCGTTTTATGGCGGCCCGTCGCCATTCGGGCAAGTTTCAGGGCCATGCCGATGACCGCGGCGCCGCCGGGCGCAAACAGCACCTTGCCGGGGGGGTTGGGCGCCAGTTCGGCCAAGCGCCGGGCCAAGGCGATGGCCGGCATGTTGGTGTAGCGCCTTGTGCAAAACGACAACGCGTCGAGTTGCGCCTTGATCGCCTCGATGACCCGACGGTTGCCGAATCCCACCTGGTGCACGTTGTTGCCGTGGAAATCGAGATACCGGCGGCCCTCCAAATCCTCGATGTACGCGCCGTCGCAGGCCCGCAACACGTTCAGGCACGGGGTCGAAAGCGACTGCCGTAGAAAATACCGTTCGTCTTCCGCCAGCCAGCGCCGCGTCTCTTCCCCGATATGTTCGCGCATCCACGCTTCGCGCAACGGCGAAATGTTCAGATCGCCTTCCGAACGCAGGGCGTCGTCGTTCATGCCGCGCAATCTCCTTCGCATTCAACCACCAAGCCATTGACGACAGGGATGTCATGGACGGGATGGACTGCAACAGTGTTTTGCTTTTCGGGCGAAGTTCTCCGGGGCCGCATGGTCCACCTCGTCCACCGCGATAGATCCGCTTTAGCCTGCCGATTCCAAGTGTAAAGGGGCGAGGGACAAACTGTCCAATCGGCGCCCCGCCGGCTGAAAAGGGGGGAGCGGCGGGCCTTGGGCACCCGCCGCTCAATGCGGGATGTGTCTGAAACCTGTTCCGTGCTTGTTGGCGCAAGAGTGTCACGGTCTTGAGACTACTGCTGAAACCATAGGGCTGCGGTATCTGGTCTCAGTCACTCAGAGTGTGTGTATTTTTCGGGGCCTGGGCTGTATTGAGAGTCAGGAACTCTCGACCCCATACACACCATCGTTTCAGACACCGAGCGCATTCTAACACAATATATGGTGGTTGTCAAGTAAAATTTCTCAAGGTGTTCTTTTGAAAAGTAGGGACTTGCGACTATAGATTGTAGTCAATTTGGATTTATTGCCCCATATATGGAAATACCGGGTATTGGGGAGAAAACGAGAGAAAATCTGGAAACACAATATCTTGTAGCCATACCCAAATACAGGGAATTGACCAAGACTCTTGCGAGTACCGAGTTCTTGAGGCATGAAGATGAGAAATTCCACGGAGATAGCCATTCCGGGCCATTTCATGTTAGAGCAGGCATCGGGATTTTGTGTGAAAATTGAAAAGGGCCGCTTTGTAGCGCCGATTTCTAAAACGGTATGTCATATCCGGGGAAGCAACGCGCGCCGATTGCCTCATGCAGACCCGGCCAGCAGTTCCATCCGGCCGCGTGCGGGGTGAAGCAGGCCGAGAAGGAGCCGGATCGTCGTGGTCTTCCCGACGCCATTCGGCCCCAGGAATTCACAGATTTATCCCCGGCGAACATTCAAATCGAGATCGGCAATCCCGATCGGGTCGCCATAGCTCGTCGTCAGTCCGAAAATGGCAATGGCGGAATCCCTTCGACCCTTTCCGACGCGCCAACAACACGCGCCGATTGCGCCGGGAGAAATGCTATAACATTGCGCCTTATGGCGCAACCCCGCGGCATTTGCCGTTGTTTCGGCCTCGATTGGGATCTTCCCGTATTACATGCGCCAGCAGGTTCAAAATCCCTCGAAGGCCTGCCGAAAAAAGCCATAGACTTCGTGTTGGGTCGGTTCGCCCGGCTGGTTTTTAAAACGGGAGCGGTCGGAAAAGATGTCTTCGGCAAAGCCGCGCAAGGCGGATTCCCCGACGCCGGCGTCTTTTGCGGCGCTCGACAAGCGAAGCCGCTGGAAGAGGTCGCGAAGGGCTTCGGCGACGGCATGCCGCGCGGCATCCGGCACTGGGTCCGCCGGATATCCGAGCGCGCCGGCTATCGCGGAGACCTTGTGTGGCTCGACATCCGCATTGTACTGGAACAGTGGGGCAAGCAGCAGGGCGTTCGCCAGCCCGTGCGCGACCCCGAAATGCAGCGTGAAGTAGTAACCCATGCCATGGACGAGCGTGGTTCCGCTTTGTGCGATGACGCATCCGGACAGCATCGCCGCATACAGCATCCAGCCGCGCGCTTCGAGATTGCCCGGATCTTCGGCGGAACGGGGCAGCCATTCGCGGACAATCCGGCAGACGGCCAGCGCGAGTTCGTCGCCCAAGGGCGTGGCGCGTTTCGACACCATGCCTTCCATGGCCTGGCTGAGGGCGTCGAGGCCCGTGTTGATCGTCACGTGCCGGGGCATGTGCGCCGCAAGGGAGGGATCGAGCAGCGCCACGGCGGGGAAAAGGCCGCGAATCGTCCGCTTGCAGCGCGCGGCGGAATCCACAATCACGGCATAGGGCGTCGTTTCGCTGCCGGTTCCGGCCGTGGTGGGAATGGCGACGATGGGAAGCGGAGGCCGCCCGAAGGATCCCGCCGCGAGATAGGTCGCGCAAGGTTCCGGATTGCGTGCAAGGCCCGCGATGGCTTTGGCCGCGTCAATGGCGCTGCCGCCGCCGATGGCTACGACACAGTCGCAGCCGCTGGAACGACAGCGTTCGGCCCCCTCGTCGCATTGCCGGTCCGTCGGATTTTCGGCGACGCCCTCGAATACATCGGCCTCCGGGCATTGCGCCATCGCCCGGTCAAGCGCGCCGCTTGCCCGCGCGGAACGTTGTCCTGTCACGATCAGCGGCTTGTGCCCAATGGATTTCATCTGATCGCCCAGCGCATCCAAGGATCCCGCGCCGAACACGATTTCGGTGGGCATCCAATAACGAAACGGATTCACAGCCTGTCTGCGCGCTCCTGCATTTCGGCCAACACGTTTCGGCTTTGTCCTTCGGCGCCCCGAAGCGCGGCCATGGCCTTTTGTCCGGCTTCGGAATCCGGGTCCAAGTCATGCGCCTGTTTCCACGCCGTCTTGGCCTCCGACAATCTACCGCATCGAAACAGCGTGTGTCCAAGATAGGTGGCCGCAAGCGCGCACCGGGGATCCTCGGTCAGCGCTTCGCGAAAGCGGTCCTCGGCGCCCGCGAAGTCGCCCGCGTTGTAGCAGGCGCGGCCCGCGCGAAGCAGGGCGCGTGCGCGACGGCGGCGGTCCGCCGACTCCGGCGCCTCGAACGTCTTGGCCCATTTGCGCGCATCGTCCCGCATTCCCTCCAAGGCTGTTGGCAGGCTCTCGCGTCCCATCGCCACGCGCTTGGCGCGGACCCATAGGTTTTTGAACAACAGAACGGTGTATCGAACGGAACTCGCACCCATTTCAAACCCCTTTCTTCTTTTCCTCACCCTCTAATTATACCTCCGAGGCGTGGCGGGCCGCAATAGGATCGAGATGGCTTTGATAGGAAACTATCCCGATCGGGAAAACGATCCCTTCCTGCCGGGAATCTTCCCGGGCACGTACGCCCATGGACGCGCCGCAACGCGCCAAGGATCGTGGGCGCAATGCCTTATCATCCGTTTTGCTCACCGCCGCCGACCGCAAGCCGCCCTAACCTGAATTTAGGTCTTGCCAACGGCCCAAGGAAGGGAAGGAATGGCCCTTGCGTATATTTCTTGCCCCGGACCGGCCACAGGACGGTAAAACTGGATTCTTGCCGGACCGGTCAATAGAATGAAATCGGCAATGGGCGCCATGGGCAGGTGGAAAAGAAAGGAACGGAGTGATGCAGAAAGCGCTTATCATTGAATCGAACGGATCCGGCAAAGAGAAACTGGACGCCATGCTGGCCGATGGCTGGACGGTTGTATCCATCACCGCCAACCACGGTAAAAGTTACAACGATTTTCTGATTATTCTTGAAAAGAAATAATGCAGCCGACTACCGGTTGAATCGTCCGTTTCTTGGTCCGCTACTTCCGTGCATGGCGCGCAGACATTGCGTACCCTGAAATCATACCCTTGAGAGGCATTGCGGCTGAACCGCTTTGGGATGGCACATGCCCGTGCAGGGCGTCCGGCCTGTCCAAACGCGATGAAAACGGTTCTTTTCCGTGAAGGAGGCGGCAACCATGCGGCGGCGGTCATTTCTGATGGGTGCGGGAACGGCGGCAGGAAGCGCATGGGCCGGAATCGGCGATCCGCGGCCGGAACCGCGATCCGCGCGGGCGCGCCGGGGAGGAAATACCGAAATGCGGGAGGACGCGCTGGCCGAACTGCCCAGTTTTTGCTCGCATGAACATTGGGGCAGCGTGGACGCCATTGGAATGTTGCCGGAAGGATTCCGGGCGGATGTGGAATGCGGCGCTTTGCCGAAACGTCCGGCGGATCTTTTCGACATCCTGCTCGATCCGTATTTTCGGGGCCAGTTGGCCGCGTCGGGCGGCGAAGTGGACCATCTGCCGCGTCCGGCCGGTCTGGCGGATTTTCGCGCATGGGCTGCGGAATCGCCCGAAGACGCCTTTGCCGCACTGGATCCCCTGATCGAACGGCATAGGGCGACGGGCGCCTTCCAGTGCATCCGGCACGGCCTGCGTCTCTTGTACGGCCAGGACATCGCCGACAGGAAGCGCGTGGATTTACATGGCCTGAACCGAGCGATTGCGGAACGGTACGGGCGCTTGTTCGACTGGTACGACGAGGCGCGCACACGCCTCGGTTTCAGCGGCCTGATCCGGCCCGTGCATCCCGAATATTATTGGCGCATGAAATCGCCGGCATCGGCGCACGAACTGAAACGATGCCGGTCGGTTGTGCGGATCGATCCGTTTTTGCATATGTGGCCCGCGGAATGTCCGCGTCGCGATGCGCTTGCGGAATTGACCGGCATCGATCCCGTGGATGCGGCGTCATGGCGCGCCTTTCTCGAAAAAATCATGAACAGGGCGGCGGAACACGGCGCGGTGGGCATCAAACAACTTCAGGCCTACGGCCGTTCGCTCGATTACCCGCCGCGGGACGACGCCCGAATTCGATGGCGCGGCGATCTCGCGCCGGACGAGGCACACGCCTTCAAGGACTGGATGGTCCATGCGTGCTGCGAACAGGCCGAAGTGCGCGGATGGCCGCATCAGATTCATGTCGGCACCCATAACCTGCCGCAGTCTTCGCCGTTGCCGCTGGCGGATATGGCGAAACGATATCCCAAGATGAAACTGGTCCTGCTGCACAACTGGCCGTTCATCAGGGAAAGCGGCTGGCTGGCGCGACACCATGCCAACGTGTATCTCGACACTTGTTGGCTGCCGGTGCTCAATCCGGCCTTCTATCGCGGGGCCTTGACGGAGTGGATGGGTTATGTGCCCGCCCACAAAATTCTTTGCGGCCATGACGCCACTTCGATTGAAATGGCCGCAGGATCGGCCCTGTTCGTGCGAAACCTTTTGACCGAAGTATTGCGGCTTCATGCAAACGAGAATCATCTTTCCGCGAAACAAGCCAAACGGATCGCCGCGGGCTTCATGCACGAAAACGCCGTCCGGTTGTATGGGTTATCGTCGCCCGATATTTCAACACCGGCGTCATAACGGGCCGATGCCCGTTTCCGCGCCTTTTGACCACAACATATTGCGCATCCGCACAACCTGTGCTACAATCCACAGCCGGAGATGATGCGCGGGCGCGTGATTAGAGATCATGCGCGGGCGTGCGATTGGTGGTCGCGTGCAAGCACGCGATTGGAGGTGGTCATGATGCGCTTCGGCAGACGGAACAAGAGCAGGCTCATTCCCATGCGTACCGACGTAAGCGAGCCGCTTCCCGACAGTTTGGGGCCGGTCGCTTCGGAAGAACGCAGCGCGTTGCTGTCCGGCAATGCCGCCCACGGCCCCATGGATGTTCCAGACGATCCGCCGCTGCCGCCATCCATGGGTGATCCGACCCAACGGTTGGTCACGGCCTTGGGACGATTTCACCGCTATGTGGCGAAGGGACAGTCCGGCGCCTCGCAGGAATACTGGTCGGACGATTGCATGGATCAATTGGGCGTGGCCATCGAGATCGCGCTTTCACAAAACTGGATGAACATTGTGGAGGCGTTGACGGATGTGGCGCGCATACTCCATTCCTATGAAAATGTTGGAATGGCCCGATCGTGCGTGCCGTTCCTAAATGAAAGTTACGAGATCCTTTCCCTCATGGCCGGCGATCTGATCGTGAACAATGTCCGTTCGGGCGTCATGGACAAATGGCGGGAACGTTACCGGCGCGCGGTGGCGGATTTGTCCGCGGCCGGCCTGACGCTGGTTCAAGATGAAGAGGACGAATCCGAATCTTCCCCGCAGGGCCGGGTCATTCCGTTTGAAACCGCGGCGCCGGCGTCCGCGGCGTCCCAAACGCCGCCTGTAACGGATTCGTTTCTTCCCTTCATGGACTTTTCACAGGATGAGGCGGCGGAAGAACCGGCCGACCAGTCTCCGTTGCCCAGTTTTCCGTCCGACGAAATGCCTACCCTCGAACCGGCGGCCCAAGATCGGACGCCGGAAGCGACAACGCCCGTCGAGGAAGGGGCGCCTGAATCCGAAATCCCCGGAGGCGAGAGGCCGGGTCGGGAATCTGCCCAGAAAGAACCACCGCCGCGTAAAAAATCGCTCAAGGATGATCCGGATACGGCCTCGTTGCTGGACGCGCTGTCGAATGAATTGGCCCGTTTGGACAAGGCGCTGGCGGGCGGTTTGGCGCTTCGACTCGATGTCGTTTGCCGTCAGGTGGCCGCGCTTGAGCAACGCGCCGGCGCGCTGGGATTCGAAGTGTCCCAATCGTTGTGTGCCCTGATGACGTCGCTTTGCGCGCAAACCCAGGAGCGTCCCGAAGCGGGTTATGAACATTTTCTGGACATGGCCTACGCGTTCTGCGAGGCCTATGTCGAGGCCAGCCTGAATTCCGAGAGTGTTGCCGTTACCACATGGCGGGCGGATGTCGAAGACATGCTAAAACCGTCTTCCTTGAAAGTGACTGCATCTCCGGGCGTTGCCGGGCCTTCCGAAGGCGCGCCCGAATCGCTGCTCGAAACGGCGCAACAGGCGGTGGCGCGCGGAGACATGTCGGGCGCGAAGGCACTGGCGCTTCAGGCCGTGGCGCAACTGGCTCGGACCGAGGCCGCCAAGGCGGAAGCGCGCGTGCAGGACGCGGAGCAGAAACTGCGGCAGGCCAGCGAGGCGATCGATCGCGCCCGAGCCCTGGTGAAAAAAGCCGAACAGGATGTGACCGTGGCGGAGAATCGTGTGTCAGGCGGTGAGGCCGAGCTGGCCGATCTGCGCAACCATGCCATTCAATGCGCCGAACAGGTCAACGGGATTGAGCGCCGCATCGCCGAAATTGATGAACAGATTCGGGCCCTTCAGGCCGCGCGCACGCTTGAGGAAAGCCGCTTTGCAGAGGCGGGCGCGGCGCTCGAGGCCGCGCGCGACGCCGAAAGCCGCGGCAATGCCGAGCTCCGGGCCCTGCAGGAAGCCGAAGACGCCGCGCGCGAGCGCCTCGAAGACGCACGACAGCAGGTGAAAGATCAACAGCGTAAACGACAGGAATGCGAGGCGGCGTTGATGCGTAGCCGCGAAACGCTGACGAAACACCGTGCGTCCCTCGCCGATATCGAACGAACGGTTGCGCAACTGGGCGAGGATGAAACACGCGGCGGCGCGGAATCGGACGGCATGTTGTTCTAGCGCCTTGAATCGCGAAACCCGATGGCCGTTTTATGGCATGTTGAACCGCAAGCATGGCGGCGCATGGTTTCGACCGGGTGGAGAGGTAAAAAAACGCCGGACGCGCAGGGCGCCCGGATGCAATCAAGAGCCTTGGACGGAATGGCCCGCCTGAAAAAAAGCGACGTTTGTCGAGGACGGGACTCGGGGAGGAAACGGTGCGTAGAAAAGGCGAAGTGATCGGCGCGGTGGATTTCGGTTCGCGCGAGGTTCGCGTGTTGATTGCGCGCCGCGACCGCGACGGATCCATCCGAATCGTGGGACACGGCGTGGAGCCGTCGCGCGGCTGCATCTCGCAAGGCGTGATCCAGGATCTTGCCGCCGCGCGGGCGGCGCTCAAGCGGGCGCTGGCCGCCGCCGAAAAAGAGGCGCAAGTAACCCTCCATTCGCTGTTCAGCGCGATCAACGGGCGCAACGTCGAAACATTCATCTGCGAGGGAAACGTCAAACTTGAACGCGGGGTTGTCGAGAGCGCCCATCTCGGCGAGGCGATCGATATCGCGTCGCGCGATATCCTTGCGCCCGGCAAACATGTCACCTCTTCGATTACCGCCCAGGAATGGTATGTGGACGAACTGCCCGTGGCCGATCCCATCGGCATCCACGGGCAGGTCCTCAAGACACGCGTCCATTTCGCGCGCATCCCGTCCGTCATCACGGACAATCTGATCCATTGCATCGAATCGCTGGGCCGGCGTCTCGAAGACCTCGTTTTTACCCCGCTGGCCAGCGCGCAGGGCTGCCTCACGCGCGAGGAAATGGAAGTCGGCGTGGGGGTTCTCGACATGGGCCGCTCGACCACGGGCCTTGCGTTGTACCGGAACCACCGTATTCTCGCGACGCAGTGTTTCGAGTGGGGCGGTTACCACATCACGCGCGATTTGGCCGCGCGCCTCCACATCTCGTTCGAGGAGGCGGACGATCTCGTGATGTCCTACGGCATTTCACCCGATCGCATCCGCGCCGGCATCCAGGGCGAAGAGGAAGACGATTTCACCGCCGGCAAGGACAATCCCCAGCACCCCGTCAAATTACGATCCGTCGTGCAGGGCATGCCGTCCATCGTGGATCGCCAGGAACTCGAATACGTGGTCCACGAGCGGGCGCGCGAACTCTACACGAAAGTCCGCCAATACCTGAAGGCGCGCGGCCTTGCCGTAAACCTTGTCAGCGGCATGGTGCTGACCGGCGGCGCCATCGGGATCAAAAACGCGATCGATCTGGCGCAGGCCGTCTTCCAGGTGCCGTGCCGCGTCGGAACGCCCGAAGGCATCGAGGGGCTTCCCCAGGCCGTGTGTGCGCCGTCGTTCAGCGCCGTTTCCGGCGTCATCCGGCACGGTTTCGTTTACCGCAGCGCCGCGGAAAGCGGCCGCCTCGAAGCCGCCAACACCAATCCTTCCGCCGCGCGCCGGATGATCGCATGGTTTCTCAAAACGTTCTTTTGAACATAAGAGTGCCGAATTCCCGGGCCTGTTTCAGTCTGAAATCTCCCATGGCATGGCTTTTTTACCGATAGAACGGGTTATGATGTTGCATTGAAGCGCCGCTCATGGGGCGCCCGCATGGCAGATACAAAGGCGAATGTGTGGGACAGGCTGTCCAGCCTGTCCACGCACGGACAGGGCCCGGCTTCGAAAAAGACAGACGGGACAGTCTGCCCTTGGAGTTTTTTCCGTTTCAGATCGGACGAATGAGACGGCGTTCGACACCAAGTTCCGGAGGGATGTAAGGCTCTGATCATTCGACGACAAAGTAACGCCTGGCCGTATAGGTTTGGCCGAACATGTCGCGAGTGCGGACTTCCAGCGTGTGCGGGCCGGGCGCGAGAGGGTCCGGCAGGTTCGCGCGCCACAAATGGGGTGTGTCGGCGGGTTTGGGGAAGCGGCGGAAAACGTCCTCGAACTCGTTCAGCGTTTTGCGGATGAATGCGTCGTCAATTTCCTTCGCTCCCCTGGCTTCGGCCCATTTGCGGACAATGAACTCCTGCCGGCCGTACAACGAGCAATAATAGGGGTCTTTGCCCGTGAAGGATTGCATCGGCGTCCATGCGCCCGCACCGTCCACGCGCATCTCGACGGTCGAGCGCGACGAACCGGCGAAAACATTGACAACGGGCTGTGTCGCGCGAAGGTTTGCAGCCGCGATTCGGCCGGGAAGCGAAATGCTCATCTGATAATCCGGCGGGCGCTGGGCCGCGCGGAATTCGACGGCATATTTCGTCCCGTCGAACGAGACGATCGAATAGCCGTTCGGGGCGCCGTCGGACATGGTGGTTTCCGGAATGCCGGTCTCGCCGAAGAATCCGCCCCACCAGCTTCCGCAGGCGGTGGCGTTGATCAAATGGTGATGCGGCGTGGATTGCGGCCAGCCGTGTGCGTGTCCGAGGAATACATGCTCCTGCCGGTGTGTGTGCGCGGAGATCGAGAAGGTATGCGGAAAATCCTTGAGCAGTTCGTACAGGGCTGTGCGGTCGTCGAGATAATGGATGGGAATGTGCATGAGGAGAACGATTAGGCGATCCGGCGACACGTGGGCGAGATCGTTCTTGACGAAGGCCCGTTGCCGTTCGCCGAGACCGCCGCGATACTCCTCCCGGCCGGCCTCGTGGCGGATGTCGTTGAGCACGATGAAATGGACCTTGCCGTAATTGAATGCGTAGTACGGCGGGCCAAAGACCCGCTCGAAGGCGTCGTCCGCGTTTTCCGGCGTGGGCGCGTCGTGATGGTGGTCGTGGTTGCCGGGCACGTAGCGCCACGGGATGCCCGTGCGGCTCATCATGGCCACGAGCGGCTCGAACACCGACAGATCGTTGAACACAATGTCGCCCAGCGTAACGCCGAAGGCCGCGTCCGTGCCCGCAAGGTCTTCAAGCAAATCGTGCGCGACGAATTCGACCTCCTCGATGTCGCGGGTTTGTGTGTCGCCGAAACAGATCATGCGGAATCGCGCGCTTTCCTTCTGACGCCGCAATGGAAAATCGATCGAGGCGGGCAACGGGCCGGTCGGCGCGACACCGGCGTATTTCATGGCCGGCGAACCCTTCGGCTTGTGGATGTAATAGAACCGCGGGATGTTGTTGCCGGGTCCGGTGGGAGTGGTCCAGCCGGCGGGCTTGATGACAAAGAAGGTCGTGTCGTCGGTTGCGGATAGGCGGTACTGTCCGCCCGCGCCGGTCTTGACAATGTCCACGCCGTTCGAGACAAGCACATTTGGAAGGCCCTTCTCGCCGGGATCGCGCATCCCGTTTCCATTTCGATCGTTGTAGACAACCCCAACCGCCTCGATTCCGTGGGCGCCGGCACAGGCCAGCGCCGCGCAAGCGATCGCGATTGAACACGTAAACATTCGTCGTTTCATGATTCCGGTTCCTTTTTCATTTTCCCATGGTGCGATCGTCATGGACGAAATGGCAAACAAGACAAAACCTTGCTGCTGAACGGCGAGGCTGATTCCTTCTTGCCACTTGTCTATGAATCAGCACGGCCCCGAGGATTTGTGCCGATGTACACAACCCTACCTCCGGGCCGTTGTCGTTCATGGATGTTATTGCATTTCGCGCAGGGCAAGCGGCGGGGCCAGGATCTCCGACAGGACAATGGCGCGGCGCAAATCCGCCTTGTCCTTGAAAAGCCAGGGATTGGCGATGGGCCTGACGCTTGCATCCGCCGCGCGGGCTGCCTTGATAAGTTGACCGGCCTCCAGCGGTTTGACCACGGTGGGCGTCGCCGGTTTTGGCGGCGGCGGCACGGCGACCTTAGGAGGCACGGGGGGGGTTGGTTTTTGAATGAGCGGCTGCATGCGCGGCCGGGTTTCATCGTCATCCGGGATTCGCGGCGCGGCGGGACGCGGTGTTTGGGGGGTTGCGGTCTGTTGCGCCACCGGGAATTGCATTTGCCGGGGTTTGGCCGGCGGCGGCGCGACGGTCACGGGCCGTGGTGTTGGCCGGCGCACCGGCGCTGGTGTTGGCGCGGGAACGGATTCCGCCTTCGCCCGTTTGGATTCGGTGGATTGGGCGGGCTTGGCGGTGGGCACGGGACGGTCCCTGTCGCCATAGAGCATGCGCCGAATCGGTTCCGGCAAATCCTCGGGTTCGATGGACGGCGAATCCGGCCATTCTTCTTCGCCATTTTTCTTCTTGCTTTCTTGGAGTTTTCCGAGAATGCTGACGATGGCGATCGCAAGAAAAATGACGATGCCCAGCCAGTCCCCGGCCGCGGGCGCGGGAATCGCGCCCGGGGACCGGAGACGTGACGTGCTTGTCGTATGCTTTTTAGGCACTGGGCGTTCCTTCGCCCGGCTTGGCGTCGGGTTTCGCGATGGCTTGGCGCATATCGGTGTCGGACATCAGATTTTTGAGCCGGTAATAATCCATGACGCCCAGGTTACCGCTGCGGAACGCCTCGGCGATCGCGCGGGGAACCTGTGCTTCGGCTTCGACCACGCGGGCCCGCATTTCGACAACCTGTGCCTGCATTTCCTGTTCGCGGGCGCGGGCCATGGCGCGGCGTTCCTCCGCGCGGGCCTGGGCAATTTGCTTGTCGGCCTCGGCCTGCATGATTTGGAGTTGCGCACCGATGTTCTCGCCGACATCCACATCCGCGATGTCAATCGAAAGAATCTCGAACGCGGTGCCGGCGTCGAGTCCGCGCGCCAACACGGTTTTGGAAATGGTGTCGGGATTTTCGAGCACGCGCTTGTGCGATTCGGACGAGCCGATGGTCGTCACGATGCCTTCGCCGACGCGCGCGATGATGGTTTCCTCGGTGGCGCCGCCGACCAGCGTGTTGATGTTTGTGCGAACCGTCACACGGGCCTTGGCCTTCAACTGGATGCCGTCCATGGCGACCGCCGCGACCACGGGCGCGCCCTTGGAGGGATCGGGACAGTCAATGACCTTGGGGCGCACGGAGGTCTGCACCGCGTCGAGGACGTCGCGCCCCGCGAGATCGATCGCCGTCGCCCGCTGGAAAGTCAGGGGAATGTTGGCCTTGTTGGCCGCGATCAGCGCCTGGACGACGCGGACCACGTTGCCGCCGGCGAGATAGTGTGTTTCAAGTTCGTTGGTTGAAATATTGAGGCCCGCCTTGACGGCCATGATGCGGCTGTCCACTATTACCGACGGGTTGACCTTTCGCAGGCTCATTCCAACCAGGCTCGCGAGGCCCACGCTCGCGCCGGACAAGAGCGCGCGCAGCCAAAGGCGGAAGAAGGTGATGATGACCACCGCCAGCACGAGGATGACGACGACAACCCCCAATCCGAGTATGCCCACTATCAGGTTCATGTTCATCGGTGTCTCCTTTTCGGTTCGGAGGAAGCCCATGCCGTCCACACGGACGGTCAGGCATCCACCCGTTCGACCACCACGCGGCTACCGCTGGTTTCAATTACACGGATCCGGGCGCCCTTGTCAATAAACGCGCCGTCGGATACGGCGTCAATGCGTTTTCCGTTGAGCAGAATGGTTCCCGCGGGCCGCAGCGCCGTGCAGACCTCGCCTGTGGCCCCCACCAGGGAACGGTCGGTTTCGCTGGCCACCCATCCGGCTTCCGCCTGCTGGCTGCTTTCAAGAATGAATCGCTTTCCAGCCCGCGTGCGCGCGAGGATATACATACCAATCATGATGGCGACGAATACGCCGGCCGCCTCGCCCAGGATGAAGAAGAGCGTATAGTCCGGATGATGGTAACAGGCCATCACGCAGCTGGCCGTCACGAGTGTGCCGCCCAGAATACCGCAGATCATGCCGGGCACGATGAATTCCGCCAGAATAAGAATCAAGCCGGCGCCGTACAATACGAGTACCCATGCTGTCATCGGGCCGAATCCTCGCTGGTGCTTTCGAGCAACGCTATCAACTGTCCGCATTCGATGCGAATGCTTTGCAAAACCTTCATTTTGTCCGCGGGATCCTTCGGATCGGCATCGGGTATTTCCTCGAAGGTGTCCAACAGGGCGTGGCCGTCCGGATAGAGTTTCCGGGCCTGTTCGAGCATCTTGTTGTAACGCCGTGCAAATGGCGTGCAGGTATAGTATCCCGAACCCTGGTGCTGGATGATCTGCATGTCCTGCAGCATCTGGTTGATCATCCGAACGAGCGACTGCCGCAAATCCATCAGGCTGCCTCCTCCGATTTTTCGACCACGTAACGGTTGCCATCCACCTGCACAATCACAATGGGCGTGCCGGGGGGAATGTATTCGCCTCGCGCCACCACTTGGAACGAAGTCTCGCCGAAACGTCCGCGTCCAGACGGGCGCAGCATTGTGACGGCGATGCCCCGCAGGCCGACTGCGGCTTGGCTGTCCGCCGTTTGCACGACATATCCCGCCGCCGGCTCTTGGACGTGTTGCTGTACGAAGCGCCCGTACAAGGGGGTATGCGGAAACAGTTTCCACATTACGTATACCAGCAACGCGAAGGTCGTTCCCGCCACCGTCAAGGAAATGGCCGCGCCGCGCAGGCGATCGTATTCCCAACTATACGTGGGAATCGTCACGCCGGTCAGCGACATGTAAATGCCCGCCAAGACGCAAATGATGCCGACCCCGCCGAAAACCGTCGTGCCGGGTATCAGGAACACTTCAGCCAAAATCAACGCGATGCCCGCCGCGACCAGCAGCACGTCCAGCCATTCGGCGATGCCGATAATCACATGGGCGCCGAAAAACAGCGCCAAGCAGGACAGCCCAATGAGACCGGCCCAGCCCAGTCCGGGCGTCTTGAGTTCGACATACAACCCGCCCACGCCGAACATGAGCAGCAACCCCGCCACCACCGGATTCGTCAGCCAGCGAAAGATGCGTTCCGCCCATGTCGGCGTGATCCGAAGGATTTCCGCCTCCTCCTTGCCGATATGGCGCAACACGTCGTCCAGCGAGTTCGCCACAAGCGGAATGAGCCCGTTGTCGAGCGCCTCGTTCGGCGTGAGCGTCAACAACTTGCCTGCCGGCAGGAGGATGGTTTCCCCGGGTTCCAGATCGGGGGCCTTGCCGCCTTCCTCGGTGTAGACGGCGGTGATTTCCTTCCGTCCGTCCTCGCCGGCCTTCATGCGCAGTTCGATGTCTTTGTCCACCATCGCCTCGCCGAGCGCGGGATTGCGCCGGGTGCTTTCGGCGAGGGCGCGCATCTTGGCGCGCATGTAGGAGACTTCCTTTTCGCCCAACGGCGTCATCCCTTCCGGTGTGACGGTGACGGGCGTGGCCGCGCCGATGTTCGATCCCGGGGCCATGACGATCGTCGTGCAGGCGAAACTGATGAGCGCCCCCGCGGAGATCGCGCCCATTCCCTGGATGTAGGCGACGGTTGGGCAGGATGCCTTCGCGATGCTTTGGGTCACGCGGACCGCCGCATCCACCAGCCCTCCCGGCGTGTCGATCTCAAATACCAGCGCATCGGCCTCCGCGGCTTCGCGGACGGCACGATCGACCACTGCCGCCACGCCGTCGTCAATCATGCCCGTAATCGGGCACACCACCACCCGGGCGGCTTGCGCGGCCGACGACACCAACAGCCCAAGAAGGAGAAGCGCCCGCATCGTATGCCTTTCCTGTTGCCGTTTGCCGATTATAACCTGCCTCCGGGCAATCCGCAATCGTGATTCGTTACGGTTTGACCGGCAATCCCGACACAATGGATTCGTTTGCGGCGATGGTCACGTTGAAGGTCTTCAACGCGTCCGCGTAGGTGGATTTGATGCGCGTGCGCTTGCCCGTGCGCACGGCCTCGATGAACACCTTGTCTTCCTCCTCGTACATGTTGACCCGCGCCTGATACTCGGTCGTCTTGCCGGCCTCGTGCACGGTGACCGTTCCCCCGGCAATTTTGAACGTCGCCTCCGGCGTAACGATGGTCAGCGTCACACCCCCGCCGTAATTGCACACGCACGAGGAGGTCACCGTCGCCGATCCGCCGTTTTTCAGGCGCATCGTCACCGCGCTGCTGTCGTGGACGTTGTAATTCTCGACCTTCGTCATGCAGCCCGTCGAGGCGACCGCGTAGACCTCGGATACCTCCCCGCACAGATAACGCATCAGGTCGAACATGTGCGTCGTTTGTTCCACCGCCTGCCCGCCGCTTTTGTCCATACGCCGCCACCACCACACGCCGGGCATGCCGCCGTTCCATGTGCCGATGACCAGCGACACCGGCTTGCCGTTCAGCAACTGCCGGGCGGTCTGGATGGTGTCGTAATAACGGAAACAGTAGCCCACGCTCGAAATGATCTTGGCCTTGCGAATTGCCGCGTCCACGCGTTTCGCCGTCTCGCGATCCGTCGCAATCGGCTTCTCGATGAAAAGGTGGATGCCCCGTTCGGCGGCGGCTTCTTCCATGCCGCAATGCGCATAGGGCGGCACCGCCACATACACCGCGTTCGGCTTTACCTTGTCGTACATGGCCTCGTATTCGGTGAACGCCTCGCCGCCGAAACGCGACGCCGCCGATTCGGCGCGATCCTTGATGATGTCGCAATGCCCCACCATCTTGACTCCGCTCATCGCGCTCAAATGCCGGTAATGTTCCTGCATGATGCCGCCGCAACCCACGAACGCCAGCTTGACCATGGTCCCCGCTCCTCTCCGTGTTGGCCGTACGCCGGACGCCAAGTCTTCCGCAACCCAGGACCGCCCGGACCAAACGACAATTCGTATATTCTAGCAAACGCGGGCCGTTTTGCAAACAAACGAATCGCCGCGATCAGCGCAGCAGGCGGAGGATGGCGCGCGCCTCGGTTTCAATCTTGTCCACCAGCGCCTGCGCGCGCCGGGGGGAACGAAGGTCGCCGCCCGTGCGCTTCTTGCGGCTGAGAAAACGATCGGCTCCTTCCCCCGTCATGCCTTCCTGCCAGCGCAAATGCTTGAGCATCCGGACCGTTTCGATGTCGGCGGGCATGTAATACCGGCGGTTGTTTCGGTCGCGTTTCGGGCGCAGGTGCTGCGATTGTTTTTCCCATTGCCGGAGCACATGAACGGCGACCCCGGTCAGTTCGCTGACCTCCGAAATCGAATAACGGCGATCGGCAATATCGTTCATCGCCACGTTCTCCTTTTCTGGACAATGCCCTGCGCTGTTTTGAGCGCCTCGGGATCCCTTTACGCCTTCCCGCATTCACACGGCTTCATGGCCGCATGTCCTGTTTCCATCAGCCCATGATGGGCTTCTCGAATTCAAGCCCACAATAAAGGCATTTCCAATGTTTTGAATTGGAAATGCGCCCACACCGCGGACACTTCAGCGGCCCGTTGGTCATCGCGCCGTCTTCGACGCCGTCGCGCAGGTCCACTTCGACAATCTTCTTTTCGAGATCCGCGTCGGTCAGGTTCATGCGCTCGCGGGCGAGTTCCCAAAGCGCCTGATTCAAGAGCGACAGCCGCGCGATGCGGAATTCGAGTTCGCGAACCGTCCGCGCCAATTCCGGATCCCGTGCGGCAGCCTGCGTTTTCATGACGGGTTCGCCGCCCATTGTTCCGCCTTTCCACAATATGCCCATGAGTCACGTCCTTTGTGGCCGCTATGTCCGCCAACCGCGCGGACGAAATAACGCCTTATTTCGAAAAATGAGTCCGGTCGTCGAGTCCTTCACCGAGCCAGGCGCGGGTGGGGAAAAGAAGTATGCCGACGCCAATTGAAGCGCCCCACAGAATGAACGAGGCGCCCAGATTCCCGGCAAGAATCGCATGGACAAGTCCAAGAACGCCGGACGAATCGGCCACGGCCATGCATACAATCGTGATGCGCAATTTGTCCGCAAGCGTCCTTCCGGATCGCGCCGTCATCATGCCGCGCAGCGGCAGCGCCGACAAGGCCGACAAAACTCCCATTGCGCCCAACAGTATGCCCAATTTCATGGCAAGGTCCGGTTCGACAATCGGCTTGAGAATGCCCAGATGCACCAGCGCGATCCCCATGACGGCGTACACGCCGACGGATCCCAGCATCGCGGCGGCAATCATCTGAACAACCTGGGGGCTGGGCGCTTTCACCGCATTCGGTTCCATGACCTCTATCCTATCGGTTTCGGTTCATGTCTTCCAGCAGATCGGCGAACGTGCCCAACGAAAAGCCCCGTTCGCGGACGTAGCGGAACGTCATGTCGAGCATGCGCATGTCCGGGTCGAACCGGTTCAGGCTCCACGGATGCCAGATTAAACTTACCAGCGGCATTTCATCCACAACGGCCTTGTCTATGAACGGCTTGTTGTTGTACGCGAATTCTTCTTCCGGCGTCTCGATGTAACGGGGCGGAATGGTTTCGGGCATTGCGGGCGGAAACAAACCGATCCGCACGGGACCGCAGTCATTATTGCCCTTGAGAAGATTCTCGTGCCAGCCGCACGGCGGAAACTCCCAGAGGTCCGGGTAGCCTTCCTCCGCGTAGGTGAACGGACGCACGAGCAGCGCCGGCAGCGACCATGACGGCCCCCAAGCCAGCGAACTCACATACCGGTATTTCGCTTCCGCCAGCAGACGCAACGCCTCCGGCGCGCTTTTCATGCCGTCAACGAAACTGACCGGCGCGCGAAACCCAACCACCTCGCGTCCGAAAGCGTCCTCGATCCGCCGCTTGCTGTCCACGATCTCGCGCGGGAATTGTTCGACCGGTCCCGCCTTGCCGAATTCCGGCGTGTCGCGCAGCACCATGTGCGTGTACGAATGGCTCGCGATCTCGAACAGCGGGTTGTCCTTCAATAGCGCGACATATTCCGCCTCATTCGCATCCAACAACTGCGCCACGATGAAAAACGTCGCCGGCGCCGCGTGCTTCTCATGCATGCGCACGATCCGCCGTACCGCCTCCAAACACGCCGGACTCTCCGTATCGTACGCGGCAACGTAATTCAGGGACAGACTACGAATTTCCTTGGGGTGTGGCATCTGCGTCCTTTCGTTTGGGCTTGCGGCCTCGCTTCTTGGGACGGAGCGTACGCTGGAGTAGGTCTTGAAGTCGATCAATGAAGGCTGGCGGGCCACAGGGTCGTCCGGTATGGGTATTTTGACGAATAGCGGTAATAATGGTGTCATTTTCTGTTATGGACAACCACTCGGACCAATTATCTATCACGCCAAGTGGCGGAAAATCGGATGCCAACAAAGGGTCACGGCGGAGGCCGCAATGAGCCGCTGCACTCGACCATTCGTATGCCTCAGCCCGTTCAATCATTCCCGCTCGGACAGGATTTTGCTCAATGTAGCGCGTCGCTGCCCACAGGTGCGCATCGTCCAGCGGGCTCGAGTAGAACCTTCCCTGCCATACATGCCCGCTCAGTCCCGTGCGGCTGTTGAAGCGCAACGCGTACACCGTGTGCGCGTCGCGCAACGCCAATCCCAACGACTCCTCGCGTTCCGGCACCACAATGAGGTGGATGTGGTTGCTCATCAGGCAATAGGCCCACACCGAAAGCCCGTACCGCGACGCATACTTGCCCAACAACGCCAAATACGCCTCGCGATCCGTATCCGTCACAAAGACATCCGATCTACGGTTGCCCCGCTGCGTCACGTGATGCGGAAACCCGGGCACTACCACTCGTCCAACCCGACTCATGATCCCCAGCCTAGCCGAATCTGCCCCGACCTGTCAATGAAATTCGTAGTCTGTCCCTGAAATCACAGCCATTTCGCGGCATTGGAATCGGGTGTGCAGTAGGCCGCAAGGACCTTGTTGATGCCTTTGGCGATGTTGCGGCAGTCGCGGGGGGTGTGCCATTGGTTTAGGTTGACGCTGATCACGCGATCGAAGAGGTCGTCGGCGACGGGGCAGTCCCCACGTGCATACGTCACTTTTCCGCCGACGTCCGTGTAGTGCTTGCAGGTGTACACGCATTCCGGCCCGTGGGGTCCCGCCTGCATCGTAATGGGGAACATGTATGAGTAGATGTGCCAATCCGGTGTATCGGAGCGCCCGCGCATCCCACACGACACGCCTTCCGCGCGCAGGGCCTCGACGATTTTCGCGCCCAATTCGATCGTTTCCGGGTAGAACCGCAGCAGGTAACCGACATCGCCCGCGGGGTCGTTGAGTTTCTGCGGCACGATTTCCTTGAAAGTCTTGAGTTCGCGCAGGATGCGCATCTTGACGGCGTTCGACCGTTTGACGGTGGCGGGCATCCGTTTCAACTGCACCACGTCTACCGCCGCTTCGAGTTCGGACATGCGGTAATTCGTCCCGCAGAAGATCTCGTTGTCGTAGCGCGGCGGCGCGAAACGGTCCGGTCTCCACAAGCCGCCGCACTCGGCGACTTGGTTGGCGCGCTCCCACAAGCGTTTGTCGTTCGTGACGATTAGCCCGCCTTCTCCGCCGCCGACGATCTTGTAGCACGAGATGCTGAAGCATCCGAGGTCGCCGAACGTGCCGATGCGCTTGCCCTTGAACGTTCCGCCGCACGATTGCGCGCAATCCTCGACGACGCGCAACTTGTGTTTGCGCGCGATGCGCATGATCGCGCCCATGTCGCACACGGTTCCCATAACATGCGTCGGCGCGATGGCTACCGTCCGGTTCGTGATGCGTGATTCGATTTTCTTCGGATCGATCGATAGGGAGTCGTCCACGTCGCAGAAAACCGGCACGCCTTTCGCCGTCACCACCGCCGCCGCCGTCGCGTAGAAACCGATGGCCGGGCAGATCACTTCCGTACCCGGTCCAACGCCTGCCGCCACGAACGCGCTGTGCAGCGCCGCTGTGCCGGAACTGACGCCGATCGCGTATTTCACGCCAAAGACCGCGCGCGCGACGCGTTCGAAGGCTTGGACCTTCGATTCCTTGAGTCCGGAGTAGTAGTTTCCGAGGAAAGGACCGCCGCCGAGGTCTTCCTTCTCGACCGCCTTGCGGATGGCATCGAGCGTCTTCGTCGAAAATCCGAAACGCTCCGCGACCGACATGAACTCTTCGATGCCGATCTTCGGTTCGCCCTTGCCCTCGATTTGCGTCACGGCCTTCATGCTGCCGTGCAGCGCCAGTTGTTGTTCCGCGCGCGAATTGCTCATAGTCCGCATCCTCGACGGTTTTGGTTTACGTCCACTCCTCTTCCCAAAGTATACGGTTGCTTCGGCGTCCATGCACCCTTGCCGTTTGCCGTCTCGGCATGCGTCCACCGGGCAAGATTTTCATGTTTCCCAGTCGGTGAAGCGGCGGCGCATGAGGAGGTAGAGGAAAAAGGGGCCGCCGAAAAGGGTCGTCACGATGCCGATAGGTGTTTCGCCGGGAAGGATTTTGCGCGCGAGGATGTCGCAGAAACAGAGGAATCCGCCTCCGGCGACGATGCTCGCGGGCATGAGCAGCCGGTGGCGCGATCCCGTCAGGCTGCGCACGGCGTGCGGCACGATCAATCCGATGAAACCAATCGGGCCGACTACCGACACGACGATCCCGGTCATGAGCGAACTGACGCCGAACGTGATCACTTGCAGCCGTTTGACGTTTACGCCTCGCCCTTCGGCCAAATCCGCGCCGAAACCGAGTTGGTCGAGTTTCGCGGCCTGCGCCCAGAGGATGATCAGGCACGGGGTCACGCCGAGGAACAAAGTCGCGACGGGCCGGTAGCCCAGCACGTCCACCCCGCCCATCAGCCAGCGGTCCATTGTGACCAGCCGTTCCGGATCCGCGAGATAGCGCATCAGCAGGATGCCGGAATTAGCGAGCATGCCCATCGTCACGCCGCCCAGGAGCAAGACGGACGGCGACACGCGATCCTTGCGCGCGGCAAGCAGGTAGACGATCAGGATGTCGGCCTCGGCAAAGAGAAACGCGAAGAGTTGCACCGCCGGAATTCCGAGCCACGCGCGCGGCATGCCGTAGCCCGCCACGAGCACGGTCGCGGTCCATGCGCCGAGTGCGCCCGCGCTCGCTACGCCCAGCGTGTACGGTTCCGCGAGCGGATTGCGCAGCATGGCCTGAAACGCGCAGCCGGCCAGCGCCAAACCCGCGCCCACGATCAGCGCGGCGAGGGTCCGCGGCAAACGCTGCTGGACGAGTATGCCGAGCATCGGGGATTCGGCGGGCGATGCGCCGCTGCGCCATTCATGCCATGCCTGGCCGAACGAAATCGTCTCGGCGCCAATCAGCAGGCTGAGGAAGATCGTCGCCGCGCTTGCGAGCACGATGCCCAGAAGAATCGTCGAATGTGCGCGGCGGACCATCATGAGTCCCTTTCCATGCGTGATGGCGTTTCGGCCCATACCAGCGGCGTGCCCGTGCCGGGATGCGCCACGACGCGGATGGCCGCGCCATAAGCATCCGACAACGTCTCCGCCGTCAGCACTTCCCCGGGGGGGCCCGCCGCGACGACGTCGCGTCCTTTCGCCAGCAGCACGAGCCGGTCGCAGAATCGCGCCGCCAGATTCAGATCGTGCGTGACGGCCGCGATGCCGTAGCCCCTGCGCGCCAGCCGTTCGAGGAGCGCGAATATTTCGATCTGGTGGTGGATGTCCAGCGCGGAAGTCGGCTCGTCGAGCAGCAGGAGGTCCGGTTCCTGCGCGAGAATGCTTGCCAGCAGCACACGTTGCCGTTCGCCGCCCGACAGCGTCATGAAGTCGCGCGCGCGGAGTTCCTCTGTTTCCGTGGCGTGGAGGCACCTTTCGACAACCTCTTTGTCGCGGGGCCGCATCGCGCCGAATCCCTCGAGGTGCGGATAGCGTCCGAGGCACACGACCTCGAAGACGCTCAGCGTAAAGGCCGGATTGACGGCTTGCGGAAGGAAGGCAATCACCCGCGCGCGTTCGCGTCTGCCGAAGGACGCCAAGACGCGCCCGTCGAGCGTCACGCGTCCGGCCTTGGGCTTCAACAGGCCGCACAGCACGCGCAGCAGCGTGCTCTTTCCCGAACCGTTCGGCCCGGCAAATCCCACTAGTTCGCCGCTGCGCACCGTCACCTCAAGCCGGGTAAACACGGGTCTCTCGCGGTCGTAGGCGCAGGCCACCGATTCGGCTGAAAGCGTGCGCGTCATGATGTGGGAATCGTCGCCTCCGGATGGATGTGCCGCGCAAGGATGCGCGCGATTTCGCCGACACGCGGCCCCGGACGCAACGCATGCGACTCATGGATCAGATGCACCCGCCCGTTTCGCACGGCGGGCAGCGAGGGCAGTTGCCGCCAATCGTCCGTGAATTTCGCTTGTTCGGATTCGTCGAGGTTCTCGCCGGCGTGAAATTCGAGGATGACGTCCGGCGCGCGGACAACGATGGTTTCCTTCGACGCGGTAAAATAGTTTGAAGGGCCATCCGCATAAACGTTTTCGCCGCCCGCGCAATCCACCAGTTCCGAAACGAACGAGGTCCGGTTCGCCGTGTACAGGCTGTTCAGCGTGTGGTCCGGGCGCGTGGTGATGATCAACACCTTCGGACGCGGCAACCCCTTGACCGCGTTGCGTACGGCGTCCAGTTCGTTTCGGATGCGCGCGCGCAGCGCATCGGCTTCCGGCGCGCAGTTCAACGCCTTGCCGATCGTTTCGATCCCGGCTTCAATGGATGCGAGGCTGTCCATGTTGACGTTCAACAGCGGCAGGCCCTTCATCTCCGCGTACTCGGTCACTTTACGGTTGCGCCCCGGCACGATCAACAATTCCGGCGACAGCGTGGAAATCTTCTCCAGATTCGGATCCAGATACCCGCCGACGCGCGGCAGCGCGGCTGTTTCCGGCGGATAGTCATCGAACGACCCGACGGCAATCACACGAGATCCTTGGCCAAGCGCAAACACGGTCTCCGTCAGGTGCGGCGCCATTGTGACGATGCCCTTGCGGGGCATGGGCGCCGACGGCGACCAACCGCAGCTTGTCGCAAACAACGAGAGGCCGACTGCAAATGCCCCGCAACCGACCCGGCCTGTTCGTATTACCCGACGCAATGTGCGTCCTTTCACATTACTTTACTATATCAGTTTGGCAAGGCGGCTCTTGACCTCATCCATGAAACGGCCGATGAGCGTCTGCACGAACACGTTGATGTCCAGCGAAGGGTCTTCGATCAACGGCGTCAGGTCCATGCCGAAGGTGAGTCCGGTCGTTTCGTCGGTGCCGTGCGACGCATGGTAGGTCGCATGCGCCTTGCGCCGGCCCATCGTGGCGAGGTCGTACCGTTTGCCGCCGGCCACCTGCGAATCGAACACGCCTAGCAAGGCCGCCTGCAAGTTCTCGTGTCCGGAACAGTCGAACGGGACCTTGTCCTCGTCGGTCATCCAATCGAGGTCGCGCCAGACCTCGCAGCCATATAATTTCTTCGGGCGGATATCGGCGGGCAGCGAACGGATCGCCTCAATCAATTTGACGGCGACGCCGACGTGTGTGTCGTGCTTGTCGGCGAGATTGTGCGTATAGACGATTTCCGGCCGCGCCGTTTTCAGCAAGATCGCCAAGTCTTCGACGGGCGCCTTGCTTGCCGGATCCTTGATCGCGCCACTGCCGTAATCGAGCAGCGCCTGTGCCGCATATTCGCCGACAACGGCGGCCTTCTTCTGCTCTTTGCGGCGCACCACGCGCATGTCCTCGTCCGTATAGTTCTTGTACACATCGTCGCGCGGCGACCCGCTGCCGTTGGTTACAACCACGCCCGTGAACCATTGGTCCGGCCGCTGGAAACACGCGAGGATTCCCGCGTACGCCATGATTTCGAGGTCGTCTTGGTGCGCGCCGACCGCCATGTGCGTCGTCCGCGCCAAGGCTTCCTCCTCCGGCAATCCATCCGGAATGAACAACTCCGCGGTGTCCAACTTGAACTTCATAAAATCCTCCGTTTCTTTTGGATGCATGCAATCATTGTAGCGCCGGTAGGCTCGCCGCGGCGATAGATTGCCCGACACGGCGGCTTTTTTCGTCTGGCAACTGGATATTGACCTTCGATGCAATCTCCGGAAATTCGGCGCGCAGCACTTCGTTCGCGCCATCGAGGATGATCTGTCCGCCGCTGCCCGAGGTGCACCGTCCCAGGATCAGCACATGTTTCAGTTCGTAGAAGTCGGCATAGTGCGCGATTCCGTAGCCCATGTAATAACCCATGCTGCGCCAGATGTCGCGCGCGCCGGCATGGCCGGCTTCGAGTTTGTCCTGCACGAGTTTCAGTTTGTCGGCGTCCGTCAGGTCTTTCGGGATGTCGATGCCGGCCTTGGGGGCAAGCCGGAAAACGCACTGCTGTGAGAAGTACAACGCGCCCACGCCGCGATCGCCGGACCATTCGTCCACGGGCGCGTCGGGACTGTAATCCACCGGGCAAAACGCGAGTTCGTTGAGCCAGCCCGTGATGTTGCCATCCATCGTCACGTATCCGCCGGCCTCGCTCGAACCGAGCGCCACGCCCAGCACCCCGTTGTCCTCGAGCGACATCGAACCGGCCAGGGCCGTCACTTCGCCGTCGTTGACCACCTCGAGCGGCACGCCCAACTCGTCACGTATCCGTAGAAACATGTTCCGGATTTCGCCGAAACGATCCTTCGGGATACCGCGGAACAGCGACGCGATCATCGGGCGGTTGTTGATGTAGACGCCCGCCGAACTGCCGCCGATTGCGTCCACGCGCGGCATCTTCGCCGCCGCCGTCTTCAAGGCCGTCATGATCTCATTGTAGTGGTAGGCCGGATCGCTGTTCTTGCGCGGCTCCCAGACGACCTCCTCGCTGTAAATCGCCTCGCCGTTCACGACCGCCGACACCTTGCGGTCCGACGCGCCCAAATCGAAACCGATGCGGTATCCGTCCAAATGGCGCCCGAGCGGTTGCGTGGTTTCCTTTTCGCGCGGGGCCTCGACCGGCGTGCACCATTTCACCTCGAAGGTGTGCTCGTACACGTCCTCGCCCATGAAATGGCAATCAAACTCATGCGCACCGCCCGGCGCGTAGTCTTTCGCGAGGAAATCGGCGATGAATTTCGGCCCGCCGACATACACGCGCCAGCCGCCCCGCTGCCACAATAGGAATTTCACGAGCCGTTCGGCATAGCGCAGATCCGCTTCCGCGCGCGGGTGACCTTCCGGAAACACCCGTGTGTCGAAACGCGATATCGAGCCATCGGACCGTTCCAACGCCAGCACGAGCGGCACGCCCGCGCCCGATTCGTCCACTTCCCTCAGAAATGCCCGGTTCGCCAATACCGCCGGACGAAAGCCCTCGTCCAACGGCGGCACAAAACGCGGCGCAACAAGTCTGAATGCATCCTTCATTGGCCAATCCTTTCCGTTGCAAACTCCTTCACCCGCTTCTCATTCGCGGGCGCTTGACGACTAACGAGATAGGCGCCCACAACCCGGTTTCTCGTGCGCGTGCATGTTGCCGCACTTGGACCCCGCGATTTTCGCACTCGCTAAATCACGGAAATTCAATTGGTTGCACAAATTATCCAAGACTATCTGGTTGTTTTTTATAGAAGCCGGATTCTAAGTTACTATAACATAGGGATTCACACATGAAAAAATGCTGACGCGGGTATCTCCCGCAGCCCAATTTCTCTTCGTGCTTGTCGTCATGCGCGTAATCGTGCTCGTAATCGCACTCAAAGCCCCGCGATTGTTACCTTCGCTGGATCAACGCTAATCCACCAGTTCTGCTGGAGAGAATCCACCAGGATCCACCGTTCCGGCGGCATTTCTTGTGCGCGTTATCGTAATGGCAGTTGATCGGAGGGACTTGTCCGCGCCGGTTGAGTTCATTGACTCGATTATGATTACGAGCACGAGTACGAGTACGATTACGCGTACGATGACGATCGGGATGTTCACAATGCGGATATTGAAGAAGATTGCGCTGGGCTTGGCGGTGTTGGCGTTGATAGCCGCGGCGGGCGTTGTTCTGATGGTGGGGCCGTGGCCGCTGTACTCGGATTCCCGTTATCAACAGTCCGGGTATTTCAAGAAGGCTCTGGCGGCCATTGACGCCGCGGCGGAAGAGACGCATCAGGGAAACGCCGCGGGGCCGTTGCAGGCGGGTTGGGCGGAACGGGAAATCACGCCGCCCATCGGTCACCCCATGGCGGGTTACGGGACACGTCCCAACAATAAACGCTCGACAGGGGTGCTCGAACCGCTGTATGTTCGGGTTCTGGCGCTGAACGATGGGACGAACACGGTGGTGCTGGTGGGTTCGGACATGCTTCAGACCCTGCCGAACTTGCTGGCGCTGGTCGAGGCGCGGATCTCGAAGACGGTTTCCTTGACGAATCGCAATGTCATGTATACGAGCAGCCATACGCACAGCGGCCCGGGCGGGCTTGCGCCGGGGCTGGCGGCCAAGGAATCCTACGGAGAATATCATCCTGAATACCTCACGTTTCTGGCGGACCGATTCGCTGAATCTATTGAGGAAGCCGTGAAAACGATGGCCCCGGCGCGATTGGCCCACGGTTCGGTGGACGTGCCGGAGTATATCCGCAATCGGACACGCAAAGGCCCGGTGGACTCCACGTTGAACATCGCCGTTGCGGAGAAGATCGAGGGCGGGCAACGCCTATATGTCGCGCGCTATTCCGCACACGGCACCGCTTACGGCGAGGAAATGCTGCAACTGAACAACGACTGGGCCGGCGCTTTTCAACGCGCAGTCAAGGAAAAGACCGGCTCCGCGCTGCTCTACATGGGCGGCGCGGTGGGATCGATGTGCCCGAATCCGCCGGGACCTCCCCTGCCAAAACCCTGGACGCCGGAGTTGGAGAAGGCCTTCGAGAACGACATCGAAAGCGAGATGGTCAAACAGGGCAAGAAGACGTTGGAGGAACTCCTTCGAGATCAACAGGCGCGAGTCGAGGCCATGGGCACGGCGATGGCCGATCGCTTGATTGCCGCCGCGAAAGACCTCCGAATCGAAGAGCGTGCCGACGTGGTGTCGGTCGAATGCTTCTATACGCCGCCTCCCGCACAGGTCCGCATGTTCTCGCCGAAGTGGCGATTGTCCCCGTTCGCCTTCAATCTGCTGGGCGTGCCGACTACGGGCAGGCTTCAGGCTGCACGCATCGGATCGATGTTCCTGATTGGAATGCCCTACGACCTGAGCGGTGAAATAAGCATGGCCTGGCAACAATGGGCGCGCGAACACGGTGCGGATTTGTGGGTAACGAGTTTCTCCGGTGCGTATCTCGGTTATCTTTCCCCGGACAAGTACTACCACGAAATCGGTGAGGATCTTCATTACAATCAGAACTACGAGATCGGCCAAATGAACTGGTTCGGACCGAACCAGGAAGCCTATGCGACCGACCTGTTTCACTACGTGTTTGAACGCATGGCAAACCTGGAGCATAAGGCGACGGCACTATGATCGGCGGCGCTCGACATTGATTTATCCTCATCTCTGTCCAAATGGCGGCTTGCAGAAAGCCATTTTGAGTAAATAAACAACGTTTTTTCCGGGAAAGCGTTCTTGGGACACCTTTTCTTCGCGATGAAGAAGAAGTGTTCCCGATCAATCGTATTTTGGGCCGCTCTGACATGCGGATTTGAGTTCGGAATCGCCTGGCCCGAATATCCGTGCCCTGTTTTCCATCTGCGTATATCTGCGTCATCTGTGGATCATGTGATTTTCCGCAGATGACGCAGATAGTCGCAGCTATCGAACCGATGAACGGAATAAAGAGGTAAAACGTGGCTCCTTGCGGTCTTGTGGTTTTTTTCAATTCTTTTGGACAGCAATGATTTATCCTGTACGTCTTCGACTCCCTACTGGGATTGCCGGCCCCATGAGATACTCGGAAACCAGGAAGGAAGAAGCGGATTTTTTCGACCTCTTGACAAGTATTCTATAAATCGGATATACTCCTAAATAGGAATTATCCTTGATATGAAGATCCGTGCGAAAACAGACGAACGAATGCGAACATTCGAGGAAACATGCAAACGACTGGGGCTGAAAGTCACCCATCAGCGAATGGAGATATTTCAAGCGGTGGCATCGACCGAAGAGCATCCCGACGCCCGGGTCGTCTATCGTCGTGTGAAGAAACGGATTCCCGCCATCTCGCTGGATACGGTGTACCGCAACCTCAAACTGCTTGCGGAACACGGACTGATTTCCATCCTGGGCATGAGCCGGGAAAACCTTCGTTTCGATGGCAACATGGCGCCGCACCATCATTTTTCTTGCATGAAGTGCGGCAGGATTTCCGACTTTGTGTCGGAGAAAGTCGCTGGATTGGAATTTCCTTCGGAAGCCAAAGCGTTCGGTACGCCCTTGTCGCTTCACGTGGAGGTGAAGGGAATATGCGTCGCTTGCCGGAAGAAGATAAAGCGGAAGTAGACCGGGTTGACCGCGCAGAAAGAACGCGTGAAAACGCAATGATCCAGAAAGGTGAATTGCAATGGAGAGAAAAGGGGAGTAGGCAGCAAGCGCCGCAATCCTCGAGGTTATTCTTGTTGCGTTGATAGGAATAACGGGAGCACAGGAACCACCGGGCCAAGTGCCGGCTTGTCCTGTAAAGAAGTGCGATAGCAACACGAAAGGAGATGCTATGAGTAACGACAGCAAGTGCCCGATAACTGGCAAGACGCGTACGACCGGTAGCGGCACAACGAACCAGGACTGGTGGCCGAACCAGTTGAACCTGGATGTTCTGCACCAGCGTTCCGCCAAGTCCAATCCCATGGGTGAGGAATTCAATTATGCGGAAGAGTTCAAGAGCCTTGACCTGGAGGCCGTAAAGAAGGATCTCCGCGAACTGATGACGAAGTCGCAGGACTGGTGGCCGGCGGACTTTGGGCATTATGGTCCATTGTTTATCCGTATGGCCTGGCACAGTGCGGGCACCTACCGAGTCAGCGACGGGCGCGGCGGCGGGGGTAACGGGAGCCAGCGTTTTGCGCCCCTGAATAGTTGGCCCGACAATGCGAATCTGGACAAGGCGCGCCGACTGATCTGGCCAATCAAGCAGAAATACGGCCGTAAGATTTCCTGGGCCGATTTGATGATCCTTGCTGGTAATGTCGCCTTGGAATCAATGGGCTTCAAAACCTTCGGATTTGCGGGCGGGCGTGAAGACATCTGGGAACCGGAAAAGGACATCTACTGGGGTTCCGAAGGAAAGTGGCTGGAAGACAAGCGCCACTCGGACGACCGGACGCTTGAGAATCCGCTGGCAGCCGTGCAGATGGGCCTGATTTACGTCAATCCGGAAGGCCCGAACGGCAACCCGGACCCGGTCGCGGCAGCGCATGATATCCGGCAGACCTTCGCCCGAATGGGGATGAACGACGTGGAAACGGTGGCCCTCATCGCGGGCGGTCACACCTTTGGCAAGTGCCACGGCGCCGGTGACGTAAAACATGTAGGGCCGGAACCCGAAGCGGCGGGTATCGAGGAACAGGGTCTCGGCTGGAAAAACAGCTTTGGCACGGGTAAAGGCGCCGATACGATCACCAGCGGCCTTGAGGTCACCTGGACCACCACGCCCACGAAGTGGAGCAGTAACTTCTTCTGGAACCTGTTCGGCTATGAATGGGAATTGACGAAGAGTCCGGCTGGCGCCCACCAGTGGACACCAAAAGGCGGTGCAGGCGCCGGTACCGTTCCAGATGCCCATGATTCGTCCAAACGTCACGCACCCGCCATGTTGACCACGGACCTCGCATTGCGCTTTGATCCGGCCTATGAGAAAATCTCCCGGCGATTTATGGAAAACCCCGATGAGTTCGCCGACGCATTCGCGCGGGCATGGTTCAAGTTGACGCACCGCGACATGGGCCCGCGTGCACGATATCTTGGCCCCGAGGTCCCGGCGGAAGAATTGATTTGGCAAGATCCCATCCCTGCCGTCAATCACCCGCTGATGGATGCGGCGGATATCGCCTCCCTCAAGGACAAGATCCTGGCTTCGGGCCTCTCCGTATCGGAGATGGTTTCGACCGCATGGGCGTCGGCTTCCACTTTCCGCGGCTCCGATAAGCGAGGCGGCGCCAATGGCGCCCGCATTCGGCTGGCGCCGCAAAAGGACTGGGAAGTCAACCAGCCTGCCCAGCTTGCGAAGGTGCTCAGGACTTTGGAAGGCATCCAGGGTGCATTCAACAGCGCGCAGTCCGATGGCAAGAAGGTATCGCTGGCCGATCTGATCGTTCTCGCTGGCTGTGTGGGCGTCGAGCGGGCAGCCAAGAACGCGGGGTGTGCCGTGGAAATTCCCTTCACGCCGGGACGCATGGATGCATCCCAAGAGCAAACCGATGCGGCCTCTTTCGCCGTGCTCGAACCAAAAGCGGATGGCTTCCGCAACTACCAAAAAGCCCGCTATGCCGTGCCGGCCGAGGAACTGCTCGTTGACAAGGCGCAATTGCTGACCCTGACCGCACCCGAAATGACGGTGCTCGTGGGCGGCATGCGCGTCCTGAAGACTAACGTTGGAGGTTCTCCGCACGGTGTTTTCACCAAGCGGCCGGAATCGCTGACCAATGACTTCTTCGTGAATCTGCTCGACATGCGTACGGTGTGGAAGGCAACCGCGGAAGACCATGGCGTGTTCGAGGGTCGGGACCGCACAACGGGTGCGGTCAAATGGACCGCTACGCGTGTCGATCTAATCTTCGGTTCGAATTCCCAACTCCGGGCGTTGGCCGAAGTATATGCATGCGAGGATTCTCAGGAAAAATTTGTGCAGGATTTCGTGGCGGCATGGAACAAGGTCATGAACCTCGACCGTTTCGACCTCGTGTGATCGCAAAGCAAACGCAGTGCAAGGGCGATCATGGTTGGCCGGAAAAAACGGGCGCATATTGCGAGTGCGCCCGCTTCATCCATATAATGGTCATCAGGAATAGCCGATTAGGATTTGGGATTAGTGGGATTAGGAGGAGAAACGCTCCATGCATGAGAAGAGCATTACGTTATTGAATCAAGCGATTGCCGACGAACTAAGCGCCGTTCACCAGTACATGTACTTCCATTTCCGCTGCGACGACCAAGGACTGGACCTGTTGGCAAATCTTTTCCGACGTACCGCCATTGAGGAAATGCTGCACATCGAGCGCCTCGCGGAACGCGCGCTGTTTCTCAAGGGCGAGGTCGAATTGCACGCTTCGGCTGAGGTCAAGAAAATCAGGGACGTGCGAGAGATGCTGATGACGGCGACCAAGATGGAAGAAGAAGCGATCTTGGCATACAACCGTTTCGCCAATGAGTGCTCTGCGAACGCGGACTCGATGTCCAAGAAACTTTTCGAAGATCTAGTGATGGACGAGGAACGACACTACGACCAGTTCGACACGGAACTGGGCAATCTCGGCCAATACGGAGAAAGCTACCTCGCGCTTCAATCCATCGAACGCAGCAAGACGATTGCCGCCGCCCTGGGGCCGACGGCGCCGCCTGCCTGATCGTTCGAGGAAATCGGTTGTGGCCTCTGCCCGGTCCTCTTGTGCAGGACTCGCAAAGATGACCCCGCCCGTGAACGCCAGCAGGAAATGGGCGTGGATTCGGAAAGGACCAAGGCGCCTACGTAACCGACCCGTTTCACCACGCATTTGATTGCATGACACGAAGCGTGTCTTGATGGCGCGAATCCGGAGGAATCTGTGTCTTGCTTTGGCCGGTGTCTTATTGACGCTTTTGCCACGTTCAGGCGTAGTAGCCCTATGGCTCCTCCGGACAAGCGCCGAATTGGGTTCGGCTTACAATATGAAGCGGTTCGCTTCCGATATTTTTGTTGAGGGTCTTACGCCAGGGTCTATCGGATTGTCGGAATTGGGCTTTATCCCACTGGTGGCCACCGTCCGACAAGGACCGCGCACGAGCCAGCGCCAGAGGAATGCCTCCGCCCGAGGACATGTTCTTTGCCCAAGACTTCGAAGGCCGGAATATCTTCGCCATTCCCTCGCGCCAAGTGGTCGTGGTACGCTTGGGGCTTGCGTACTTTGCTGCGACTATTCGGTACGATTCCCTTCCGGACATTCTGGCGGCGCAGCCCATGCCGGATTGAACTGGTGTAATGTCCACGGTGCAGAATTTTATTGGATTGTCCCCTCGAAAGCCCCGCCCAAGCGCCTGTCCATGCTGCACCGACTTCATGCGCGGGCCAAACACTGACTGTACGCCATGTTGTAAAAAATCCCTTCAGGAAAACCGCATACAGATATTCGCGTGGATCGGCCGGGGATTCGGCGTCACGCCTCGAGTGATAGCATGAAAACCTCGACGGGTTCATACGCGCCGTGCAGGTAAAGGGCCTCCCGCAATATGCCGGCGGAAGCAAAGCCGGTCGCCTCGAGAAACGCGCGCAATCCCCGTTCGCGCGCGGACACGGGCAGCAGTACGCGGCGCAGAACCTGCCGGCCCGCGGTTTCCTTGAGCAATGCGCGGAACCCTTTGCGGATGCTTTCGGAGGCGTAATCCTTTTCGTCGTGCATGTACAGCCACGCCGTGGCGGCGCCGGGCAGGCGCTCGGGCCGGATTTTCAACAGGCCGAACGCTTCGCCGTTCTTGCGGACAAGCACCCATTCCTGTTCGAGGGGATTGGGGTGCAGCGAGTCCATTTCGCGGTCATACTGCGTGCCGAGCATTACCCCGCTCTCATTGAACAGAAAATACGCCGATTCGTTCCAGTTTTCCCAGCGGGTCAGCAGGGGCGCGTCTGCTTCCGCGATGGGCCGCACGCCGATGGTCATGGTCAACGCCGCGCGCGCCATGGTGAACAGCGACGGTTTTTCCTGTTTTCCGAGGCCGCCGTAAATTCGGTCGAAATGAACGCCCGCCGCCACAAGTTGCTGGAAGATGGCAATGGCGGCGCCCATCCATGCGCGTTGCGCGTCGCACCAGGGTTCATGCGGACGGCGATACGATCCCGTCAGCGCGTGATGCACGACAACGCTTCCGCCGCCGCACAACCGCCGGGCCCAGCAGCGAATGCAGGGCGCGGTGGTCAATGATCCGACATCGTCGAAACGCTTGACGGCATCCTCGTCCATTGTGCCGTCGTCCAGGGAACCCAGCCGGAATTCGCCGATGCCCGCCAGCCCCGCGCAGGGATAGATGCCGCCATCCGCGTCCACGGCCAGTTCGTTCGTGCCGGCCGGGTCGCAGCGGCTGACGGGCGTTCCCGTGTAGATCCGGTGGAACAGCCAGGCTATCGGATCCAGGCGAAAATAGCGATGCTGCATCAGACGCTGGACGTAATAATCGGCGCACTGCCCAAGTCCCGCGACGACGGCCGCCGGATCAATCGCCGGATTCGCCGCATACATCGCGTCGAGATCCAGTTCGATATGACGAAATCCGGCCTCATCGAGTTCTTTCACCACGTTCCCGAATTCCGGGTGGTTCGGGCGGACAATGAACTGGCCGCTTACCCCTTCGGTGGACGGCTGGATCAATTTCGCGATGCGGCCCAGCGCCGCACCGGGAACCTGCGCCAGCTCACGCGCCAACGAGGCGGCGTCCGTATCCTCGAATCGCATCCGAACGCCAAAGGCGTGCCCTTCAAGCGTTTTCGGCGTCTTGGCGGGCGAAAAACCGTCCATGCGGACCGATGCTGCAAATTTCTTGCCCGCCAGCCGGGCCATCTTGATCGCCTGCGCGCAAAGTGCCCCGATCAGTTCGGGATGGCGTAGCGATCCGCGCACGCGAAATTCCAGTTCGAGATCTTTCTGCGCCCCGGAACGATTCAACAAAAGAGCGACCGCTTCACGGGCGCGTTCCCGCAGGTCCGCCGGCGCGGCGGCCGTGCCGCGTCCGAACCACGCGCGGCGCGCGGTGTCTTCGGGCGGCGCGTCCCCCAAAAACACCACCAAGCGTTTCAGGCCACGCTCCACCTCAAACGCCTTGAGCACGTCCGCCGCCTTGGGCGGCGTAAGGATGGATTTCGTGGCGCGAAGCCACTCCAGTTCCCCGATGACCTCCGACAATTCCCTGCGGTCATACCGGTCCTCCAGCGCGTGGAACACCGCGTTTACGCTCGATTCGGGATAAAGGCCAAGCACATCCCACGAAATCGCGTCACACTCGAAACAGAAACACGTCTCCGGATCGAGGGCAAAATGTTTCCCGCCGTATTCGAATCGGTGCAGAAGGGGAATAGGCCGCATCAATACGCCCCCAGCGTGCCCTTGGTCCGGCTGTGGTTCTCGAGCACCTTGAAGCAGAAAATGCCGATGAACGTCCACGCGATGCTGTTGACGACCAGAAAATAAAACGACGGATGGGCAAACACCGATTCGAAGATCATTTCGCCGGACGCATCCATGACATGCTGGTTCTGGATCAGCACATACTTGAGGCAGATGGCCGCGTCGGTAATTGGAAGGGCATGCGCGAATAACTGCGCCACCGTGAACCACTGGTTGATCTTGTCCGTCGCGAAAATGGCCCACCCGAAAAGACACATGCGGATGATCACGGCCACCTGCCCGGTCTGTTTGAAAACAAGGACCAGTCCCCCCACCATGAAGCCGAATCCAACCAAGTTGAAGTAGGTCAGGGCCAACAGGACCGCCGTCGGAACAAGGTCGGCGTGCAACGTGCCCTGGACGCTCTTCGATATCAGCCAGATCATCAGCGAAGACGTGAGGATGTTCGAGACGGAACTGACCGCGGACCGCGCCATGAAATTCGTCACGAGACCGTGCGGGCTCATGCAGAGTTGTTCGAGCTGACCGCTTTGCGCAAGTTCCTGAAGCCCCTGCGTGAACAGGCCGACCACCCCGAACGCGAACATTCCGATGATGAAGCCCAGCGCCCAGTTGGTCGCATCCTGGCCCGCGCCTAGTTTCGACGCGGCCTGGCCGACCGCCTGCCCCTTGTACATCATCCCGAGGACGAGCATCAGCAGCATGCTGTAACCGATGATCATACCCGTGACCGTACGGAACCAATACCGGCGCATGATGATGAACGTCCGCGCCAATTCGGCCTTCATAACCAGGAAAAAGCCCATCGAAAACCTTTCACTCTTCAGGATTAGCCGTTTGGACTCGGTAGTCGTAAGTTGCAGGATGACAGACACCCTTTCGCATTCGCGTGTCCGCAGACGGCACGAATCTTACCCGCTACGCCGTTTCTCAACCTTGCATTGCGCCTTCCACGTGACATACCGACTCCCAACTGTTTCCACCTTCTAACTTCTAACTTCTAACTCCTAACTCCTAACTCCTAACTCCTAACTCCTAACTCCTAACTCCTTCTTCTCCGGCGCCCGCGTCAGACGCAGGAAGACGTTCTCAAGGGTCTGCTGGCGTTGCGACACGGATCGAAGACGCAGTCCCAGTTCCTGAAGGCGTCGCATTGTGGCGTACAGGGCCTCCGATCGCGCTTCGATCTCCGCATCCACCGACACCACAATCAACGGGTCGTCGCCGTTTGTTTCAACAGACACGCCCCGGACTTGGGGGATGGCGTCGAGCGCCCCGGACTCCGGTGCGCGGTCCACGCGAAATTCGAATACCTGGTCCGAAAAATAATCGAGAAGTTCCGCCGTCGGTTTGCAGGCGACCAGCTCGCCGTGATTGATAATACCGATGCGATCGCAAATCTCCTGCGCGACGTGCATGTCGTGCGTGGTCACCAGGACGCACTTGCCCTGCGTGCGCGTCATCTCGAAGATCTTGTCCTTGATGTTTCGGCTGCTCTGAACGTCGAGCCCCGTCGTGGGTTCGTCGAGCAGAATGACCGGCGGATCCGCGATGAGCGCGATGCAAATGGCCAGTTTCTGCTTTTCCCCGCGCGACAGTTGCCGGACCTGAATGTTCATTTTTTCCTTGAGGCCGATGAATTGCAGCAATTCCGCCGCGCGCGCGCGCAACACGTGCCCCTTGACGTTCTTGAGATTGCCGTAGTAGATGAGATTTTCCATCGGCGTCAGCGGCCAGATGCTCGTGCGCGTGCCCTCGAGCACCACTCCCACTTTTTTGAGGATTTGCAGGCGTTTGCGCTCGACATCCATCCCGTCCACGAACACGCGGCCCTTGTCGGGCCGGACCAGCCCGGATACCATTTTCACGGTGGTCGTCTTGCCCGCCCCGTTGGGGCCAAGCAGGCCGAAGATTTCGCCGGGCTTGATGCCAAAAGCGATGCCGCGGGCGGCATGCACGGACTGTTTCTTGTGCAGCACGCGGCGGCCCGTTTCCGGATCGTTCTGAAAAAAATGATGCGTATAGAACGTCTTGTCAACGTGATCGATCTCGACCAAATACGGTTGTGTCATGATTGCTCCATGGCGCGGGCCGGACCGGGAATCGTCCGGACGTATTCAAAACATGCGACTCCGCGCAGGCCGGCGCCCGCCAGCAGCACCGCCGCACGATGGCCAGCCCGGTACTCACGCTCGATTTCAGCCAGTCCCTCGCCGCCGCAGGCTTCCGCATGCGCCCATTCCTCCAAAAAGGCTATTTCGATGTTGCGGACCGCATGCACCACGATGACGAGGATGAGGCTGCCCGTCCAATAATACAATGCGCCCAACAGGACGGCGAACAGAAAAAATTCCGCCGATTGTCCCGGCGGATTTTTGAAAAAGTGCTCGTGAACGATGCAAAAAGCGATCGCCACAACCACAACGGCCATCCACGGTGAACCCGTCAGGGCGACAAGCGCCGGCTGCGCGCTGACCCGGTACATCATTTCCTCGGCGACGCTGATGGCGATGTACTGCATCAGGACCGCGGGATTTTCGACGATAAAAGACCATAGCGGATGAAGATCAACCAGGTGCAGCGCGGCCTCGCGCACCGACGCCTGTGTAATCAGAAGACTTGCGCCGAAAACCAAATGGCCTATCAGCACCCCCATGCCGATGTCCAACGGCGAAACCAGTCGCCGGCTGAAAATGCCGTGTTCCACCCCGATCACACAGGCGAGGGCAAAAAGACCCAGTTGAAGATACCCGGCCAGAACCCGGCCGGGGGTATGCGGTTTCAGCGCCGACAGACAGGTCACGACAAATGGGGGGGACGAAAAACAGACCGGGTACAATTCCGGATGGACGGGGTCGGTGATGCCGGCGCGCCGCCGGTTGCGGTACACGGAATACGCGACATGCAGCGACAAGAGCACGAGAAAGGCCGCGGCAAGGACGCTCACGACAAGTTCTCCGGCGCGGGTTCGGATGATCGGTGATCGTCAACCATGGACGACATCAGGTTTTCGATGGAACGCGCATGCTTCGCCTTGAACGCCTCGAATTCGGAACGAAGCAGGCCGTAACCGTATACATCGTGCAACTGGCCGTCCCTAGCCACATGTTTCGGCAACACCAGTTCGCGCACCGCGCCGGACTTTTCGAAAATGCGCCACGACCGTTCGTTGAACGCGTAAATAAACGCGCCAACCCGATGCAGGTTGAGTTCCTCGAAACAATACTCCATCGCACGCACGAAAGCGATGGCCGCGACCAGCCGGTTGCGCAAATGTTTCTGGCCGATGTAGAGGTCGAGGGTACAGGCGCGGTTTCGCCAACTGATGTTCTGAAGCGACAGCATGCCGATTGGACCGTATTCCTCGGAGTCAATTACAAGATAAATTGCGCCCGGCACGGTTTGCCCCGCGGAACGCCCAAGCATCTGCACGATGGTCTCGCGGATTTGGCGGGGCGAACGGGCCGGATCGCCGTACAGAAACTGCGTGAAATCCGGATCTTCCATCCAGCCGACGACCGTGTCCAGATCCTCGCGCTCGGCACGGCGAAGGAAGGTTTTGCTCTTGACTGCCATGATGTACCTCAGACCGGGGATGCGCCGTTGGTTCGGAACAGCGAAAATGCCTCGATATTGTGCCAGCCCCCGCCCCAAAAGACAATTTCGCGCTGAATCCCGTTACTTTGAAAACCGTGGTTCAAAAGGAACCGCCGCAACGAGGATTCGGTGTCCAGCGCGTAGGCAATCAATTTGCCGAGTTTCAGTCGAACGAAGGCGTATTGCACCAGAAACGCAAAGGCCTCTTCGGCCAACGGCGTGTCGAAATGGCCGTCCTCATGAAACATCAGGACCGTTTCCATGAAACTGGCTTCAAGATTGACGCCCCGCAGCGAACAAAACCCGCGCACCACGCCCGCCTTGTCCTCCACGGCATACAACATGCTGCGGCCCATCTCCTTTTGGTTCATGACTTCCCGGATCTCGTCGCGGGTGGGAATGATGAACTCGCGCCGCCCATCCAGGAGACAGCATCGGGGACGCGACGGATCGTAAAGCCCCAACAACGCGGATGCGTCATCGGGCTCCGCCGACCGGATTACCGCATGTTGGCCCAATATCACGCGACAACGCGCCTCCGATATCCTGGCTCTCCATTCCCCCTGTCATTCCACCGTCGTATGAAATCAAGAAAAACGCCGGGACTCAACCCGCCTTCGTCCCGGCCAGATCAAAACACAATCACTCGATTAGATGGCGATCTCGTTCTTTTTCTGGTAGACAAAATCGGACCAGACCCGCCACATTCCGTTCCAAAAATCGGTTATCGCATAGGCTCTGCCTGGCGCATGCCAAGCGCCAAAACCTTTGGATGCTGCCGAAACCCGTCCAATATGTTTCATCGCGGATCTCCGAATTGCCTGGCGGAAGGCCTATTACCCCGCCGCTTCCTTCTTGATGTCCGTGCGCCAAAACGCATCCAATTGCTCACGGAATAGATCCCACCATTCCGCCAATGTATCCGCCCGTCCGGCTTGCACGGCGGTAATGCGTGCCACATGTCTCATTGCGTCCATCCTCCTTGCTCCCTATTTTACGTGCAAACACCTCTTCATGGCAAGCGGAAATAATTCCCTTGCCTCAGATCCTGTCAACCACGCAAAGTCCATCAGCCGGTTGGAGAGAAGAAGCCTCTCTCCAACCGTCTGATGTCAAAAAGGAGTTTCTGGCTGTAATGGACTACTTCTTGCCTTCGCCTTCGCCTTCGCCTTCGCCTTCGCCTTCGCCTTCACTCGGCACCAAGCCATTCAGGATGTCCCACAGGCTTACCGCCTTCGCGACCGATACCTTCTTTACGTGCTTCATTTCGTTTCTCCCTTGTGTTTACGCTTCTTCTTCCTACTTTATCGGCATTGCAACCTCGCCGCCGACATACAAAACGCGAAATAACCAGCCGGTTCTTCCCGGTCATTACGGGAAATCGGGGATGTCGTCGCCGGATCCCGCAAATTTCGGCTGTTGCGCCTTGAGCGGCATGGCCGCCGTAAGCAGCGGTTGCGCCGCCGACAACAGCGCTATCAGGAACTGAACGACCACTGTCGCCGTGCCCATCGTCGAGGAACCTGGCGCAGGAACCCGCGAAATTACCTGCAAATGCTTCATCGCCATCGCCTCCTATCAGAGTCAATGTGCTTACGCGGTTTGTTCCTTTTCCATTGCCACAACCAACGGCTTCACCGCCTGCAGAATGGCAATCAGAAAAGATATGATCAACTCTGCGGTGTTGCTTTCGGTCGTTGTTCCGCGCGCAGGCGCCCGGGAAATTACGTGTACATGCTTCATGGTTTTCATCTCCAAATGGTTGTTGAATGTCAAGACCGCTTTTCTTACGACTTGTCCAGCAAGGGAAGGATTCCCTTGAGCAACGCCACGATAAATGCCAACACGGCCGTTTCGAGCGCCACTTTATTCTGAACCTCCTCCGGAATATTTGTGTTCGATGTTGCAATTGCCGGCATGCGTGAGATCATATTCACATGTTTCACCGCGCTGCCACCTCCGTTTTCATCGGGCTGCAATCCCGCCTCGGGGCCACATACCAAATGTCTTGTGGCACAATAGTTTGAAACGCGATCCCAACCACAACGTGTTGTATATTACTGGAATTTTCCTCTCTTGTCAAGCATTTACCGCTTTGTGCCGGGCACGATGCCGAAAATTCCTTGTCTCGCGCATCCTACACCAATCACGCATTCAAATCAAGTCTGCTGCGCAGCGTTCCGAACATAATACCTTTCGCCGTCCCGGATGTTACACACAGGCGCCAATCCGTTTGGGTACGACACAAACGGGCGCGCCTTTTTTCCGTGGGAACGAAAAGATGCAAGTCGTTATCCCTTGATGCCGGTCATTTTGATGCCTTCGATGAACTGTCGCTGCGCGAAAAAGAACAAGACAACGATGGGGCAGGTCATCAGGGCCGAAGCGGCCATAAGGCGTCCGTATTGCACCTCGTATTGTCCTTGAAACATCGCCAGTCCAAGCGAGAGCGTATACCGGGTTTCGTCCAGCAGGTAGATCAACGGCCCGACAAAATCGTTCCATGCGCCGAGAAACGAAAACAATCCCACCACCGCCAGCGCCGGCACGGAGAGCGGCATCACCACCCGCCACCAGATGGCAATCTCGCCGTGTCCGTCCACGCGCGCGGCATCGAGCAGATCGCGCGGCACGGTCATGAAGAACTGGCGCAGCATGAAAATGTAAAACGCGTTGCCGAACAATGCCGGCACGGTCAACGGCAGAAACGAGTCAATCCAGCCGAGACGCCGGAAGAAAAGAAAAATCGGAATCATCATGGTTTGCGCGGGCACCATCATTGTCGCCAGCATCGCGTAAAACAATAGATTACGTCCGGGCCACCGCGTGTGCGCGAAACCGTAGGCCACCATGGCCGAGGCCAGCACGTTGCCCGCGACGACGAACGCGCACACATACAGCGTGTTGCACAGAAACTGCCAGAACTGGAACGGGGAATCCGGCAGGAATAGTTCGCGTACATGTTCGAGCGTCGGCGTGAACACCCATACCGGAGGAAACTGTTTCAGCAGCGCGTTGGGCTTCACTGCGCTCGTCAGCAGCCACACGAAGGGAAACAGGAACACGAGCGACAGCGCCAAGGCCAGCGCATGGGTCGTGAATCCGCCGCGTTTCATTCCGAGCCGCCCCCTTCATAGTACACATAGCGGCCTGTCGTCCGGAATACGAACGCCGTGATGACGCCGATGATCGCGAACAGGATCCACGCCATCGCGGACGCATAGCCCAGCCGGAAATACTCGAACGCGTTCTGGAACAAATACAGGCAGTAAAACAGCGTCGAAACGCCCGGCTGGCCGCCCTTGGTCATGATGAAGGCCTGCGTGAACACTTGCAGCGCGCCGATCAGCCCCATCACCAGCGTGAAGAACAGGATCGGCGAAACCATCGGCAGCGTGATGTGCCACACCTTCTGCGCGGCATTCGCGCCGTCCAGGTCCGCGACCTCGTACAGGGTCTGCGGCACATCTTGCAGCGCCGCGAGGTACAGGACCATCGTGCCGCCCACGCCCCACACGCTCATCAACACCAGCGCCGGCTTGGCCCATTTCGGACTCTGGAGCCAGTTGGGCGGCGCGAGATGCGCCCCGAACGCGTGATTCAGCATGTCGCAAACCGGCTGCAGGGCCCAGTTGAGATACCCGTACTGGGAATTGAAAATCCACACCCAAAGGACCGATGCCGCCACAATCGGAACGATCGAAGGCAAAAAAAAGATCGTGCGGAACACGGGACGCGCCACAATCCGGCGGTTCAGCAGCAACGCGAGCATAAACGCCACCGTCATACCCAGCGGCACCGAAAAAACCGTAAAAAACGCCGTATTCCAGAGCGAGGTCCAGAACAGGCGATCCTGCGCCAGCCGCTTGAAATTTTCAAGGCCAATCCATCGCGGCGCATTGAAAATATCGTAGTCGGTGAAACTGAACAGAAACGAGGCCAGCAGTGGAATCAGCGTCAGCCCCAGGAAGCCGATCAGGTACGGCGAGACGAAGAATAGCCCCGCGAACAATTCTTGTCTGCGCCTGCGCGTCATAACCCTTCCTTCAAACCGTTTTTCGAGTGGCGCGGATTATACACAACCCCCGCGGGACGAACCAAAAGGCCCGGCGCAGGCGGTTTCAGGGGCGCTGGAGGAAGCGGGCGCATGAGGGTCTTTTTTTGTTGGTTGAAAATCACTTGGCGCAAACCGTACTTTGGGAAATACTATTTCGCGGATTTGTATTGCAGACTACCCGCCAAGGAGACCGATGCGCTGGGCAAAATGGAAAATTGTCTTGGGGGCGCTTCTTTGGGCGCCGGTCGTGGCGCTGCTGCTGGAGGCCGCCGTCGTGGCCGGGGATCGTTGGGTTCAACGCTTCAATCCGTACATTTTGTTGCGGGATGGGAGGCCGCTGTCGCGATTGAATCCCTATGTGCTGGCCAATGGAAACAATCTGTCGAAATTCCTGCCGAACAATCGGGCACAGCCCGCATTGAAGAAGAGCGCCTCGTCAATTGGCTGGGAAGATTGGAACAATCAACGCCCAATCGCCGCCGACTGGGAAATCCCGGTGAAAAACGAAAGTCTGGAACAAAAAGAGCGCCGGCGATCGCACTTTCTTCAACTGAATCACGAGGAGCGCATGTCCTTTGCCCGAACGCAAAGCGAAACGGTGCTGAAGTATTCCGCAAGCGGAATGCTGGAAACAGTCTACGACGACCTGTTGGTGACGTTGCGCGTTCGGAAATCCCTTCCCGTCGTTTCGCCTATTCGCCTCGACGACTTGGCCGCGCTTGCAAATCGGGCGCTGCGCGACGGCGCACCGGTGTCCGCATCCCTGGCAACCGTTCCGCCCGCAAGGCCCTATGCCGTCGAAATGTATGGCCTGCCCGACAGGGACAAGAAATCCGCGTATGTGTTTGCCCCGCTGCGATTGCTTTACACCGACGCAGACCTCTGCGTCCCGGAAACATCCATGTATGAAACCTATCAGGTCCGGTACAAAAGGGGACTTCGCGGTTCCCGGCCCGGCGAGTACCCGGAACAGCATTTCGAGACCAACCGCTATGGGTTTCGCGCGCCCGACGTTGCCGTGCCGAAACCGGTCGGAACGTTCCGCATTTTGTGCATCGGCGGCTCGACCACAGTGGAGGGTCCATCGAACGATCTGACTTATCCGGCGATCCTCGAAGGAGAATTGCGCGGGAGGTTTCCCGGAAAGGCCATCGAGGTCCTGAATTGCGGCATTGAAGGCATCGGCACATCGAATCATTTTCTGCTTCTGCCCGATTACCTGGAACTGCAGCCCGATCTGGTCATTGCATACGAAGGGGTCAACGACGTGGGGCGCGACCTCCAGTTTGTCGGCGAATTGGAAAAACCGCACGCACTGCATATCGCTGCACGGTCGCGTTTCGTCTGGCGTTTCGGCCAGCGCCTGTACCGGACCGGCGAAGACGCCATGCGCCGTAAAATCAGGGATCTGACCATCGCCAACATGGAAATGCTCCGCCGGATTTTTGCCCGCAACGGCATTCGGTTTGCCCTGTGCAGCATTGCGCATCCCCATTTCCCGCTTCCGTGCGCGCAACGCCAATATTACGACCGGACATGCAATTACACGTCGGCCAATCACTGCGCCTTGATGGACCTGTTGAACGACGAGATCCGGCTGTTCTGCCGCGACAGAAACCTGTTGCATATTCCCGTTTACGAGAGCCTGGAAAACGTTCCTCCGGTCGAGTACCTCGGCGATATCTGCCACATGAACGGCAAAGGCATACGATGGAAGGCGGAAATCGTCGCCGCCGCCCTTGTGGATTACATTGCCCCTGCCATCGAGGCCCTTCCCCCGGTATCTTGATCCCGCCGGGTTGCCGTATGAGTCCGAACGGAACGAAACGCCGGCCCGGACGTTTTGCCCGGGCCGGCGTCATCACATCAAAGCAAGGATTCACGCGAGTTGCGGGACTTCAAAGCCTTTGCGATACTCGCGCTTGTCGAGTTTGTTGGCGTCGGCATCCTTGAACTGTTCCGTTTTGGGGTCGAATTCGAGCGAACGGCCCAGGCGGTACGCGATATTGGCGATGTGGATATGGGCACAGGAGGTGTGCGAAACCTCCTCGTTCGCGTAATTGTCCTCCGGCTTGCGCGTACGGATGGCCTTCAGCCAGTTGCCCCACTTGCCGTCCGTGGGGCCTTCCGGTTGATCAACCGGAATGGGCTTGTCCTGATAGTCGAAGAAGCCGATGCCGCGCACGTAATAGCCCTTGCTTCCGAAGAAACTGTTGCCGCAGGCGTCGCCTTCCTTTCCGTCCTTCGTCGTGCCCTCCTTGTATGAACCCTGATTGCGCACTTCAAAGGTCATGATTGAGCCGTCCTCGTAGGTGAACACGGTGGCCATTGTGTTGGGGGTTTCACCCTGATCTTTCCACCAGTAACGTCCGCCGGCGCTGTGGACTTTCACCGGAAGGCCGCGGTTGTGTCCCCAGCATGCCACGTCCATTTCATGCACGCCCTGGTTTCCAATCTCGCCGTTGCCGTATTCCCAGCACCAGTGCCAGTTGTAGTGGACGTACAGCCCCGGTCCCGCCTGCTTCACCACGCCCGGACCGGAATCGTCCTTCACGAGAAAGTCGTGATCGACCGACGGACCCTGCCACAACGTCCAGTCGAGGTAGTCGGGCGCCGGACCCGGTTTGCCAAAGCCGATCGGGCCGCGGTTTCCGTTCTTGTAGACATATCCGCGTGAATGTGAAATCTCTCCGATGAACCCTTCATGAATCAAACGGATGTCGCGCAACAGCGTTCCATTCGACCGGGATTGCGTGCCGTGCATGACCACGCGCCCGTTTTTCTTCGCGGCGGCGATAACCTGACGGCCCTCGTAGATGCTGTGCGACATGGGTTTTTCGATATACGCGTCCTTGCCGGCCTGGCACGCCCATACGGCGATGAGCGAATGCCAGTGGTTCGGCGTGGCCGTCGTGACGGCGTCTATGTCCTTCGCCGCCATGACCTCCCGAACGTCCTTGTAGAGTTTCGGGGCCTTTTTCGTGGCGCCCTCGACCATTTTCCCGCTCGATTCGAGCACTTTCGCGTCCACGTCGCACAAGGCGACCACTTCCGCGTCGTTTCGTTTCATCAAATCCGAGATATGGCTCCGGCCTTGGCCGCGAATTCCGATGCAGCACACGCGAATGCGATCGTTTGCGCCGAACACCTTGCCCTTTGCCATCGTTCCCGCCACGATTACCGCCGAGGCCGTGGAACCCAAGAATTGCCTGCGTGACATTGCCATGGTTCATTTCTCCTTAGACGATTATTCGCCGTTCCTGCCCATTTCGACCCGAAACCGGCCGTGCAAGTTTCAACCGGTGATCGTTTATTGTGCTGAATTTTCCGGACAAACGCAAGAGCCCGCGGAGCAAATTCCACGGATTTCATGCCCCCGTTTCTTTGGGCGTTTTTTTCGCGCGCGCCCGCTTGATGGGCCGTCCCTTTTCCTTCAATTCCGCATAGGCGGGGCAGGCCGCCTCGACTTTGCGATCCCATTCGGCGTCGGGCGCCAAAATCTCCGCCTCGTCGAGGAACGTAACGACCATGGCCGCCGAGGCGCAGGGATCGAACACGGCCGACTTGGCAAAATAGCCCATCAACAACCCCGTGGCGAACAACGCGAAATGCGCAACGCTCCACGAGGCCGGCGTTGACCATGCCAGCATGCCGAGCGGGATCAGGCACACGACGGCCACCGACAGGCCAAAGGCATACCCCAGCCATGTCAGGGTGATGGCCCGGCTCAGCATGGATTTCCAGCATTGGCAATAGATCAGAATGGCGGCGCGCAGGGACTCGTGGACATTGTCGTTGCGGGTGTGAAACGCATACGCGGCAAAAGCCTCCTCGATGTAGCCCACGCTCAGATCGGCCACATGCCAGGCAAACCGCGAACCGCCCTCGAGACCCGGTACAGGCAATACCGCCGAGGAGTCGAACAGGTTGCGATCCAAGGATCGCATCGTTTCCCGGATGATGCGGCGCGCGTTCAGCAGACCCGCCAGCCCGCCGAAATAGTGCAATACGCGGCCCTCGGCCCATTTGACCTGCGAAATGCCCCCCGGCAAATGGCCTTCCGTGGCCAATTCGGTCAAAATGGCCACATGGCCGATCCGGCGGCGATACAGTAGATACACGCTGACGAATCCGCCCATGCCGATCAGCAGCGCTATGCCCGCCGACCCGATGAACAAGGTCCAGAACGCGATGGCCCCGAACACCCCGCCCACGACGGCCAGCATCCACAAATAACAGAACAAACCCAGGCACAGCGCGCCGTACACCGCCGCGCGGTGAACCGCGTAGGGCATGGCGCCGCGCACCAATGACCACGCCCGGCGAAGTGGAAAATCCATGGTTGTGTGTTCTCCCTTGTTTTCGGCATTCTATCACAGGAATCGCCAGGGAAGTACACAGGAGAAATGGACATGGCGCGGATCGTCCGGGTGTTGCGAAAAGTCGGCGTGGTCGTGTTTCTCGCCGCCTTGTGCGCCGTCATGGCCGCCCGGCAGCCCGAATTCCTCTCGATGGACAACATCAAAGACGTGCTCGTCCAGATTTCCGGCATCGCCATTGCGGCGGTCGGCATGACGCTCGTGATCCTGACGGCGGGGATCGATCTTTCCGTCGGCAGCGTCCTGGCCTTGTCCGGATGCGCCGGATCGCTCGCGGGACTCCGGTGCGCCGAATTCGGCCCGGCATGGATGGGCGTCTCGGTCGGCTTTGCGGCCGCCATTGCGACCGGCGCGGTCTGCGGCCTGCTGAACGGCCTGATGGTCACGAAGATTCCGCTCACGCCGTTCATCGCGACGCTCGGCGTGATGGGCGTCGCCCGCGGCATGGCCTATTACATCAGCCACAGTTCGCCGGTGCAGGTCACCGCCGGCATGCGCGCCATCGCGCTCGCGCGGCCATTGGGCATCCCGTTTCCCATCATCCTCATGCTGGCCATCTATGCGATCGGCTGGCTCGCGCTGAGGCACACCCGCTTCGGGCGCAACGTCTACGCCATCGGCGGTAACGAGGAATCCGCCCGCCTGAGCGGCATCCGCATTCACACAACCAAGATTCTCGTCTACACGTTGACCGGCGCGCTGGCGGCCGTCAGCGGGCTGATTGTCGCTGGACGCCTCGCATGGATGATGCCGCAGGAGGGCGACGGATTCGAACTCGATGTCATCGCAGCGGTCGTCATCGGCGGCACGAGTCTCGCCGGCGGGCAGGGAAACGTCCTTGGCACACTGCTGGGCGCGTTGATCATGGGCGTCGTGCGCAACGGACTCAACCTCGCCGCCGTGGACTACAACGTGCAAAAGGTCGTCATCGGCGGTATCATCATCGCGGCCGTGGCGGTGGATGTCCTCGCAAGACGCCTCGGGCGCGCCGGCAACAAATAGTTGAAAACGTTTTTGCCCTTCTTGTAGAGGATGGGGAGTTACAGCCATAAACGGGAGACTTTTATGCGGAACCTTTTATCATTGATCATCATTATTGGGGGGATAATCTTGATGGCCGGTTGCGGCAAACCCGGTTCCACGCCGCCCGCGGCGGACGCGCCAGGCAAGCCCATCGTCGTCGGATTCGTCTCGCCCGCGTTGACCAGCACGTTCCACGTCACACTGATCGAAGCGGCCCGGAAAGAGGGCGAAAAACTCGGCTGGAAGGTGGAGTCGCTGGCGCCCGATCGCGAAACCAATTTCGCCGCGCAGGTGGACATGGTCCAGGCGCTCGTGCGCCGCAAGGTAAACGCCATTTCGATTTGCGCGATCAACGACAGCGCCATCATGGGCGCCGTCGAACAGGCCAACGCCGCCGGCATCCCCGTGTTCGTGCACAACTCGCTCATGCCGCTCGCCGGCGGAAAAGTCGAGGCCTACATCGGCTACGACCAGCAGAAGGCCGGACGACTCTGCGGCGAATATGCCGCCGAACTCCTCAAGAAAAAACACGGCGATTACACGGGCAAAGTGTATCTGCTGCTCGGCATTCCGGGCATGCACACCACGGAACGTTCCACCGGCTTCCTGTCGGCAATCGGGGCGCACCCCGCCATCGAGGTCGTCGCGAAAACCCCCGCGAACTGGGAACGCCAGCAGGCCATGAATGTCGCCGCCGCCGCCCTCAAGGCCACGCCGGATGTTGATCTCTTCTTCGCATGTTCGGACGCGATGGCCCAAGGCGCGGCCCAAGCCGCCCGCGAGGCCGGCAAATCCGTCTTTACCATCGGCATTGACGGCAATCCCGATACTCTCAAAGACATCAAGGACGGTGTCGTGACTGCTTCCTGCGCCGTGTACCCCGGCGAAATGGGCCGCATCACCCTGGAAACGATCCGCCGGCGCATCGAAGGCCAACCCATCCCGCCCAAAGTCGAAACGCCCATCCAAATCATTGATCAGACGAATGTGGACGAACTGTTGCAACCCTGACAGCCGGTTGTACAAGTGTGGCCGGTTGCCGGAATGGCGCGCCGGTCTGCCGGCTTCCGCGGACGCTGAAATGCACATCGGTTTTGAACGCGCCACGATTTGCGTTACCGGACGTATTGGCTTATCGTGATAAATTGACTGGAACATGGAGGCGGGAGGACCTCGTTATGGACAGGATGGACCGACGGCAGTTTTTGGCGCGCACGGGCGCGGCGGCATGGGCTGCGGGCGCCGTGTCAACATTTTCGATCAACGCGGCGGGCGCGAACCAAAGAATCCGCATCGGCGTGATGGGTGCGGGCGGACGCGGCACGCAGTTGGCGGAATGGTTTGCGCAACGCCCGGACGTGCAGGTGGTGTATGTAGCCGATCCGGATAAGGCGCGCCGCGATATGTGCGTCGAGCGCATCAAGAAGATCGCGAAACGGAAACCGAAGAGCATACCGGATTTCCGGAAGATGTTGGACGACAAGCGGGTGGATGCCATCATCAACGCGACGCCGGACCATTGGCATGTCCTCGGATCGATCCTGGCTTGCCAGGCGGGCAAGGACGTCTACCTGGAAAAGCCGCTCTCGCACAACATGTGGGAAGGCCGCAAACTCGTCGAGGCGGTGCGAAAATACAAGCGCATTTTGCAGGTGGGCACGCAGAACCGAAGCGCGCACTACTGTCATGCGGCGCGTGAATTCCTGCAATCGAAAGACTTCGGCGACATTCACTTCATGCGCGTGATGAACAGCAAGCCGCGCAACACCATCGGCAAACTACCGGACACGGACGTGCCGGAGGGCATTGACTACGACATGTGGCTCGGTCCCGCGCCGATGCGCCCGTTCAACATGAACCATTTCCACTACAACTGGCACTGGTTCTGGGCCTATTCGGGCGGCGACATCATCAACGACGGCGTACACCAAATAGACATCACGCGATGGATGTCGGGGCAGACGTATCCGGTGTCCGTTTATTCGACCGGCGGCCTGCACCACTTCGACGACGACCAGGAAACGCCGGACACGCATGTCGTCAATTGGGACTTCGGCAAGATGACCATCGTGTTCGAGCAGACGCTGTGGTCGCCCTACGAAAAAAAGGTGCCGATGCCGATACGCGAAGGCGAGGGATTCCCGAACTGGATGTTCACCGGCACGCGCATCGAGATCAGCGGCACGAAATGCTTCATGAACCTTGCCCGGCACGGCGGCGGCTGGCAGGCCTACGACAAGGATTGGAACGTCGTCAAGGAAATGCGTGGCGCCTTTTCGGAATCCAACGCGGACCACATCGAAAACTTTCTCGATTGCATTCGCACGCGCAAGGAACCGAACGCGCCGGTCGAGGAGGGCCATCTCTCGACGGCGTGGTGCCATTACGGGAACATCGCCTATCGTACCGGCCGCAAGTTGTTCATCAATCCGGCGACGGAAGGTTTCGTGAACGACGCCGAGGCCGACGCCCTGCTCAAGCGCGCCTACCGCGCGCCGTGGGTCGTGCCCGAACAAGTGTAAAAAGGACTCATTCGTATGTCGGTGAAGACGATTTCGGCGTCCAGGCGGACGAACTCGTGACGCTGCTCGACGAAATCTTCGAGGACCCGGACGCGAAAGCCGTCGTGTTCAGCCAATGGCTGCGCACACACGATTTGATTGTGCGCCGGATTGGCGGCCATGGAAGACACTCCCGCCGGACCGCCGCCGGTCTCGCGTGAAGAGGCATGGAATGCTTGCATCAGCGCGGGCGCCTCGTTCCTCAAGTCGCTTGGCGATGCGCTGGCCGCTGCGCCGCCGGAAAACAAGGCGGATTTTCTTTCGCGCATGCTGCCGGTTGAGCATGACGAAAAGACGGGCAGGTCCTACGTCAAGTTGCCCATGCCCGAACCGGCTGTGCTGAACGCCGCTCTGGGCGCGCTTACATCGCTGGTGGAACGTCTTGCGAGGCCGTGATTACAGGCCCAGGGCTTCGCGGGCGGTTTGGATGTAGCGGGGGCCGTCCGCCCACGCGGGATCGCACGCCAAGGCGCGTTCGAAACAGTCGATCGCGCGATCCCATTCCTTTGCGTCGGCATGAAGCACGCCGAGGTTGCGCCAGGCATCAGCAAGACCGGGGTCAATCTTGACAGCCAATTCGAATGCGCGCCGCGCCTCGGCGCCCTTCCGCATGAGATAAAGAGCCGAACCCAGATCCTTGATCAGGGCCGCGTTCGACGGCGCGAGTGCGACGGCTTGCCGGTACGCCTGCGCCGCGCGCGCATAGTCGCCGAGTTCGGCGTACTGGTTGCCCAGTTCCGCGTGGACATTGGGATCGTCCGGCGTCTCCGCCGCCTTGGCCAGCCCCAGGCGCAAATACATCTCCTGTTTGGCGCGGATGCGCTCCGGTGGTTTTGCGAACGGATAATGATGAATCGGCACATCGCACAACACAGCCACAATGCCTTGCGCCTCGAGGGAACGGTTCACGAGTTCATGGACCCGTCCCTCGAAACGTGCGCCGATTCCGTTGGGAAAAAGGCGCACCTTGACGCTGGGATGCCATCCGGCGAAACCGCGAGCCAGGGGTTCTCCCGGCGCACAGGGCACGAATCCCGCCAAGTGGGATTGGTTCGTGTAATTGCGCGTGACGAAGCGATAACAGCGGTCACGCGGTCCATCCGCCAGCGCGCGTATCGCGGGAAGGTCAACCGCCTCGATTCGCTCGTCGGCGTCAATGACGAAAATCCAGTCCCCCGTGCACGTTTCGATCGCGGCATTGCGCGCCGCGGCAAAATCCTCTTGCCACGGTACATGTTGAACGCGGGCGCCGTATTGGCGTGCGATGGCCGGCGTCTCGTCGCGCGACCCGGTGTCCACCAGGCAAATTTCGTCTATCCATCCGGTAAGACGCTCAAGGCATTCGGGCAGTTGATCCGCCTCATCCTTCGCGATGATGGCCGCCGAGATGGCCGGGCGCTTCACTCAGTAAGGATCTCCCTCGGTTTCGGTATGATCGAGCAAGGCGGGCTTGGCGGATTTTGGCGGGGTATGGCCTTGGGGAGCGCGCACGGCGCCGGCGGCGATCAATGCGTGCAACGTCTCCTCGTCCACCATTTCGCCGCTGGTAACCAATCGTGTCGAACCGTTGACCGTCACGCCGTATTGCCGGACCGGACCGCCGCGGCGCTGGTAAATGCTGCCTTTGAGCATCATGTCGAAATCAATGCGATACAACGGGGTCCGTTCGGATGGGGACGATACCTCGGATGGCCGCGCAGCGGGATTCATGCCGCCGTCCCGCCGGCCGCCGAACAAAAAGCCAAGTAACCGCTTCATTTGTCTGAACATGCTCGCGGCCTTCCGTGGCCGCGTCCTTCATGGGTCATTGTGCCGCAGGCGCGGGCTTGGGCGGATTGGATTGGATGGCCGCCGCCGCGTTTTTGCGTCCTATTACCGCATCATGGGCCTCTTTGGCCGCATTTCGTATGGCTTCGTTCGGGCCGTTGGCCGCCAGTTCGGCCACAATGGTTTCCGAACTTGGATCGGCCAGGACAGCCAACGCGGCCAATGCGGCCAGTTTGGCCTCCTCATCGAAATCACCCGATCGCACTATGTCATGGAACACGCCCAGGCTGTCGGTGGCCGGCACGGAAGCCAGCAGCGTCAGGATATCCTGTTTCTCGGCAAGGCTCGTGCCGGGCTGCGAAAAGAATTCTATGAGTTCCTTGCGGCCCTGCGGGGATCGCACCGCCAGCGCCCGAAGCGCCTGAAAACGCACTTGGTGATCGGCATCGGCCTTGAGTTGCGCCAGCGCCGCGTCAATTTCGGCCCCGGCCAGGTTGGTCAGGAGTTTCGTGGCGCAGACCCGCGTGGTAACGTCGTTCTCGGGTTTGGTCATCGGCAACAACCGTCCCGACGCGTCTTTGTCCAAAACAGGAACAAGACTGATGGCCGCCAACGCCTTGGCGCGCGGACTCGATGCCTTGTCGGCAAGAGTATCGTAAATCGGTTGCAGCGCCTCAGGACCGAATTCGGCCAGTTTTTTGGCCGCCATGGTTCCTTCCACCAAATTCGGTTTTTCGGCGCTGGCCGTTTTGGCCGCCTCTTGCCACATGGCCAATGCTTCTTCCTTGGATTTCGGCGTGGAAGGATCCGTTGTCGAGGCGACCGGTTCCATGGGCGCCGGCGCCGGCGCGGCTTCCGCGGGCGTCGGTGCGGCTTCCGCGGGCGTCGGTGCGGCTTCCGCGGGCGTTGCCGCCGGCGCGGGCGCCGGCGCGGGCGTTACCGCCGGCGCGGCGCTTGGCGTTTCAATGGGCACGGGCACGGGCGCCGGCGCCACGGGCGCGGGCGGGGGCGGCGCCGGAGGCGGCGCTTGGGGCGCCGGCGCGGGACCCCAACAACCGATCATTACACACAGTGCAACGGCCAATGCGGCCACACCCACAATCGAAACGCGTTCCATCTTGCACATAGGGTTTCTCCCTTCGGGACTTGCGCCGAAGAACGGTTCTGTTTTCAACGGCTACCGTACATCATCAGTATATCACAATCGAAATTGGCAAAGTCTATCCGCGTTTTGCCAATACATTCTTTTCGTATTTCCGGACTTCGTCCAGCCACGCCAGACCCGGCGGCACGTCCTGTCTGACGCAATAATAATCCCATACCGCGCCGAACGGCATCATCTTCAACTCTTCCAGCAGGGCCAGCCGGCCCGTATAGTCGCCCGACCGCTCCGCCTGCCTCAGCCGATCCGTGGGTTCGAGCAACGCGATCAGCAAGGCCTTGGCCATTGCGCGCGTGCCCGTGACCCACGCCGCCACGCGATTGATGCTCGCGTCGAAGAAATCAAGCCCGATATGCACGCGATCCAGGAAGCCATGCCGAACGATTTCCTCCGCAATTGCGCGCAAATCGTCCGACAATATAACGACGTGATCGCTGTCCCAGCGGACACCCCGGCTGACGTGCAGCAGCAGTTCGTTCACATACAGCAGGATGGACGAAATCTTGTCCGCAATGCCTTCCGTGGGATGGAAATGGCCCGCGTCGAGGGTCAGCAGCACGCCCTTTTGGACCGCGTATCCAAGATAAAACTCGTGGGAACCCACCACATAACTTTCGGAGCCGATTCCAAACAGTTTGCTCTCGACCGCGTCCAGGTTGAATCGCGGGTCTATCGGTCTTGCAAAGATCGCGTCGAGCGATTGCCGCAGCAACTCGCGGGGTGTTTTGCGATCGGCGGGAATGTCCTTGAATCCGTCCGGTATCCACACATTCGTGACGCACGGCGTCCCCAGCGCCTGCCCGATGGCTTCGCCGATGATCCGGCATGCGATGCAATGGTCCACCCAGAATTTTCGGATGCCGTCGTCATAGTTTGACAAAGTAAAACCGCTGTCGGCCTTGGGGTGACCGAAACAGGTCGGGTTGAAATCCATTCCGATCCCGCGCGCTTTCGCCCAATCAATCCATCCCGCGAAATGCTTCGGTTCCAATGCGTCACGGTCCACCTTCGTCCCGCCGGTTTCGGCATACATGGCGTGCAGGTTGATCCGCTTCTTGCCGGGAATGAGGCCGGCCGCCTTCTCGAAATCCATCCGGAGTTCGTCCGGCGTGCGCGCCTTGCCCGGATAATTTCCCGTGGCTTGGATGCCGCCCCCTGAAAGGGCGTCAAGGTTCTCGAACCCGCCGACATCGTCGCCCTGCCAGCAATGCAGCGAAATCGGGATTTCCGAGAGAATCCCGAGGGCCTTTTCGGTATCCACGTCCAATGCCGCATAGGCTTCTTGCGCATGCAGGTAGCCGGCCTCGACATGCTTGTCGCTCATTTTCGCCATACCCGAATCTCCAAACCTCCAAATGGTGTAGGATTTATTATAGCCCATTTTCGCCGATAGCCGCCAAGAGGGTGTTTGCCCGTGGAGTCCTTTTCCCGCTCTTTCCCGCTATACGCCGAATTGCCGCATGTGGTGTTCAAAATGCAAGCCGTGCATGACGGCCCATCCATCAACGCCGATGGGGCCGAACAGGGGATGCGGCATGGGTTCGAGTTCGCCCGCCTGAACCAGGGCCAGATATTCCTCGAGGACGGCGTGCAGTGTTTCGAGATCGCCGCGTTGCGCGTATTTCGGATACACGGGCCCGGAAGCATTGCGCGGAATCCGTATGATGCCGTGTGCGAGCAGCGGATAAATCACATTCCGGAGAAACCAGTTGCTCTTGTCGGGCAGCCGGCCCAACCGGCCCATGGAATACCGCACCGTGTCGGCCAGGTGTTCGAGCATTTCGCCGGACGTCATGCGACCCCATGCCGGGGGCGAGTCCGCCCGGAGTTTTTTCAGGCGCGCAACGGCCTCTTCGACGTAATCGTGATCGAAACTAATCATAACGGCATTTCAATCCCCGCACATTTCCGAATGCTGTTCCTTTCGTGTCAATAGTACCAAAACGGGCGCGCACAAAGGCAGAAGCCCCCGATCATTTCCTTGACGCACCGCGGAATTGGCCCTATACTCACAACGTACACCAAGTTTACGGGAGCGGCACGACATGAATATTCGGAAAACCATGGCATGTGTTGTTTTGGCGGCGATGTCCGGCTTTGGAAACGGGGCGGGGGCGGCGCCGGTCCATGGGGAGATTTTCGATTGGCGGCAGCCCAGCGGCGAAACGATCCAGGTTCGCGTATGGGGCGACGAATATTACCGGATCGTCGAATCGCTGGATGGCTACACGGTCGTGCTCGATCCCGTCTCGGGCGCGGCATGTTATGCCGAATTGTCCGCGGACGGCGCGCGACTGCTTTCGACGGGTATCCCTGCGTCGGAATCGTATCCGGGCAAGGCGAATGTGCGTCCGCATCTGCGAGCCGACCCGGCGGTTGTCCGCGCGCAGGTGCGGGCGGCTCGGGCCCGAGCGCGCATGGAGCAATTGACCGCCATCAAAGACGGCGGCGATCCGCCGTGGCGCGGCAACACGCGCGGCCTTTGTCTGCTGGTGGATTTTTCGGATCAGCCCGCAACGATTCCGGCCGACGAAATCGATCGTTTCTGTAACCAGCCGGGCTATTCGGGCAACGCCAACAACGGTTCCGTGCGCGACTACTTTTACGAGGTGTCCAACGGGTTGCTGACCTACACGAATTACGTCTCGCCGGCCTATCACCGGGCCAGCCAGCCGAAATCGTACTACGACGATCCGAACGACGACGACAATCTCAAGGCGAAGGAACTGGTATACGAAATCCTGCAGGCGCTGGAGGACGGCGGCTTCGATTTCAGCGAATACGGCAACGGCGACAACATCGTTGACGCGCTGAACATTTTCTATGCGGGTACCCGGCAGAGTCCGTGGTCGAAAGGGTTATGGCCGCATTCCGGCACACTGGTGCCGCCTTTCCAGGCCGACGGCATGGCCTGTGCCGCCTATCAGATCACCAATATCGGGTCCAGCCTCTACATCGGCACATTCTGCCACGAAAACGGGCATATGATATGCCGGTGGCCGGATTTGTACGATTACACCTATTTTTCGACCGGAGTGGGCAATTTCTGTCTCATGAGTTACGGCGGCCCCGACCGGAACCCGGTTCACCCTTGCGCGTACCTCAAGGATCTTGCGGGCTGGACGACCACCCTGGTGTTTCCGGTGGGACCCGAGGACCTATCGCTGACGTCGGGAACCAACGTGGTCTACAAACTGCCCCATCCGGAGAAGGCAAACGAGTATTATCTGATCGAGAACCGCCAAAAGACGGGGCGCGACGCCGGATTGCCCGACGCGGGGCTTGCGATATGGCATTGCGACACCCAAGGCAGCAACGATTACCATGAGCAATTGCCGAACAAACACTTTGAAGTGACGCTGGTCCAGGCGGACGGGCGATGGGACTTGGAGAACGATCGCAATTACGGGGATTCGACCGATCTCTGGAAAGCGCCCCTCCACACCCTTTGCGGTCCCGAATCGGATCCCAATACCTCGTGGTGGGACGGATCGCCTTCGTATCTGCGTTTGTCGGCGATAGGCGCGTCCGCATCCACGATGCCGTTCCGTTTTCGGGGAATCGGCGGCAAGGAGGTGGACACGGACGGCGACGGCATTTCCGATTACGACGAAACGCGCGACCTCGATTCCGCAACACCCGGCATCCAAAATCCGTTCGATCCCGAAGATCCCGACGTGGTGGGCAACAACGGATTGATCGGCCCCGACGGCATTCCGGACGGCGACAACGACTGGGACGGCGATGGACTGTCCAACGCGGATGAATTTCGCTTCGACACCAATCCGTTCGACGCAGCCAGCGGATTGCCCGCCGCGGCTGGACTGTTGCTCGCCTTGGCCGTTCTGGCCATTGCGAATTATGCGCGGCTGCGGGGCGTGGTTTCGTCGTATCAATCCAAATCTTGACGCGCGGGCCGGAAGATTGGCACTATTGACGGCAACTGTTGTGATACGTTTGAGTTTAGGGCTGACCAAAACAACCCGGGCATAGGAGGGAGTACCATGGCCAAGAAAAAAGTCAACGTGGCGCTGATTGGCGCGCAATTCATGGGCAAGACCCACAGCAACGCATGGCGGAAAGTCGGCATGTTTTTCGACCTGCCCGTCGAACCCGTCATGAAGGTGTTGTGCGGAAAGTTTCCGGAAGAACTTGCCGTGGCGGACAAGTACGGCTGGCAGGAAACCAGCCTCGACTGGGAAGCCGTCGTGAACCGGCCCGACATTGACATCGTGGACGTGTGTACGCCGAACTTCCTGCATCCACCCATTGCGATTGCCGCCGCGAAGGCCGGCAAGGCGGTTATTTGCGAGAAACCCCTCGCCAACACGCTCGGCGAGGCGGTGGATATGTTGAAGGCCGTGAACAAGGCGGGGGTAAAACACATGTGCGGGTTCTCGTACCGGTTCGCGCCGGCGGTGGGGACCATCAAGAAAATGATCGCCGGTGGTGAATTGGGAAAAATCTTTCATTTCCGCGCCGCGTACCAGCAGGACTGGATCGTGGACCCGAACTTCCCGATGGTGTGGCGCCTGAAAAAGAAACACACGGGCAGCGGCGCGCTCGGCGACATCGGCGCGCACATCGTGGACCTCTGCCATTATCTCGTCGGTGACGTGTCCGAAGTCTGCGCCGCCATGCAGACCTTCATCAAGAAGCGTTTCGTGTCCGAATCCGACACGGGCATTTCCGGCAAGTCGGGCGAGAAGCGCACGGGCAAGATGGATGAGGTGGACGTGGACGACGCGGCGGTTTTCTTGGGCCGCATCAAGGGCGCCGACACGCTGGCGACTTTCGAGGCCACCCGATTTGCCCCGGGCCGCCGAAACTACAACAGCATCGAAATCTACGGCAGCGAAGGCTCCGTGCTCTGGAACCAGGAAGACATGAACGTGTTCCATTATTTCAGCCGGAAGGATCCCGGAACGCTTCAGGGCTTCCGCCGCATTCACGCGACCGATCCCGGCCATCCCTACACGTCCGCATGGTGGCCGACGGGCCATATCATCGGCTACGAGCACCTGTTCGTGCATGAGATATACGATTTCCTGAGCCATCTCGGCTCGAAGAAGGCGCCGTATTCGACCTTCGAGGACGCCGTGAAGTGCCAGAAGGTGCTCGATGCCGTCGAAAAGTCCGCAATTACGAAGAAATGGCAACCGGTGAAATAGTCACCATCACGAATTGGGAGGAAACGACATGAAACTCGGCTGTTTGACCGCGATGTTCAGCGCGAAATCGCTGAAGGAAACGCTCGACATCCTGCGCCCGCTCGGCCTGCAAGCCGTCGAACTCGGCGCGGGCAACTACCCCGGTTCGGCCCACATTGACGTGAAGGGATTGCTGGCGTCCGACGCGAAATGCAGGGAATTCAAGGCCCTGCTGGGCGGCGAAGGCCTCGAAATCAGCGCATTGAGTTGCCACGGCAATTGCCTGCACCCCGACAAGGCGTTCGCGGCGGCGAACATTGCGGTGCAGACGGACGCGATTCGGCTCGCGGAAAAACTCGGCGTCAAGACCGTCATTGATTTCTCCGGCTGCCCGGGTTCCGAGGAAAACTCGACGAAGCCGAACTGGGTCACCTGTGCATGGCCGCCCGACTATCTCGAAATTCTCGATTGGCAGTGGAACAAAAAAGTGATTCCGTTCTGGAGCAAGCAGGCGAAGTTCGCCGCCGATCACGGCGTCCGCATCGCCTTCGAAATGCATCCCGGTTTCGTCGTGTACAACACCGACACGCTGCTCAAACTGCGCAAGGCCTGCGGCGCGAACCTCGGCGCGAACCTCGATCCGAGCCACTTGTTCTGGCAGGGCATGGAACCCATCGCCGTGGCGCGTAAACTCGGCAAGGCCATCTTCCACGTCCACGCGAAGGACTCGAAGGTGGACCCGTTCAACACGGCCGTCAACGGCGTGCTGGACACCAAACATTACGGCGACGAGATCAACCGATCGTGGATCTTCCGCACCTGCGGCTACGGTCATTCGATGGAGTGGTGGAACGATTTCGTGTCCACCCTGCGCATGGTCGGTTACGACGGCGTGATCAGCATCGAACACGAAGACAGCCTCATGTCCAACATGGAAGGCCTCAAGAAGGCTGTGGCCTTCTTCAAGCAGGTCCTCGTCTTCGAAAAACCCAGCGCCATTACATGGGCATGACGCACGCCCGTCGGCCGGCACGGTAAAAGGCGCGGCAAACGAAAGGACATAGAAGGAGGCATGGGACACAAAGGGCCGTGATAGGCGTCCTTTGTGTCCCTGCAGTCCTTTGAGTTTTATGCCCGGAAAAGTCTTTCTCAATCACAACCGCCGAACCCGGGGTGGAGGATATTGCCCGTGAAAAAAGTGGAAGCAATCATCAAACCGCACAAACTCGAGGAGGTCAAATCGGCGCTCATGGCCGCGGGCATCCAAGGGATGACGGTCTCGGAAGTCAAGGGGTTTGGACGGCAGAAGGGACACAAGGAACTGTATCGCGGCGCGGAGTATTATGTCGAATTCCTGCCCAAGGTAAAGGTCGAAATGGTCATCGTGGACGAAGACGTCGAGAATGTCGTCAAGACGATCGTCAAGGCTGCCGCGACGGGCCAAATTGGCGATGGTAAGATTTTTGTGTCTCCCATCGAGGAAGCCGTGCGCATCCGCACCGGGGAATCCGGCGAGGGCGCGATAGAATAACCGCTACCCGAAGAAGATAAGGGTGATTAGGCCGAAGAGGGGAATGAGAATCAGGCCGCTGTAAATCATGTATCCGAAAAAGGAAGGCATCCTGATCCCGCGGCTCTCGGCGATGCTTTTCACGAGGAAATTGGGGCCGTTGCCGATGTAGGTGTTCGCGCCCATGAACACGGCCCCGCAGGCAATGGCGACCAGATGGGGATTCGGGATGACGCCGGTGGCGGTCGTCACGTTGGACAGCATCGGCACATCGAGGTGGCGCAGGCTGCCCGCCAATTCGAAAAAGACGGCATAGGTAGGCGCATTGTCGAGAAAGCTCGACAATCCGCCCGTGACCCAGAAAAATTGCAGCGGCGTGGTCACGCCTAATGACGCGCCTTCGATCTTCAGAATTTCGATCGGCGCCTGCATCGTGATGAATATGCCGATAAACAAGGCGCCCACTTCGCCGATGGCCGTGAAATTGAAATGGTTTTCGGCGTGAATGCGGCGGGGAGTCAGGGCAAGGGAAATGCCCGTGAGGGCAAGTTGGACGATTTCGCGCAGATACCACTGCGGAAGGATCCATTGCGTGAACGGCAGACGCTGGCCGGGCGCCAGGATCCCCACCGCCAGCACGACGCCGCCCAGCAGCACGAGGTTGCGTTTGCCGTGGAGGCGAAACGCGTACCGACGGGACTCGTCACGGGCAATGTCTTCCGGACGTTCTTTTCGGTAGGCCAGCGTATCCATCACAAAATACAGCGCGAGCAAAAGTCCCGTGGCGAACAGCCAATGCGGAAACAGATGAAGCGTCCAGAGAAACGGCACGCCTCGCAGATAGCCAAGGAAAAGCGGCGGATCGCCGACGGGCAGCAGCGCGCCCCCGATGTTGCTGACGAGAAAAATAAAGAAAATGACGGTATGGACGACATGTTTGCGCTCGCTGTTGGTTTGCAGCAGCGGGCGAATCAGCAGCATTGAGGCGCCGGTCGTCCCGATGAAACTGGCCAGCAAGGCTCCCAAAAGCAGGAACCCGCAGTTGCTCAATGGCCGCGCGGGAATGTCGCCCGTCAGCCGGATGCCGCCGCTGATCGTGTAGAGACTGAACAGGAGCACGATGAAGGGAATGTAGTCGGCGACAACGGCATGGTGAAGCATTTCGAGCAACGATTCCATGCCGGGGCGGGCGTGACCGAACCCTCTGTCGCGCAGAAGATAATACGCGCAGACCACGGTCGCCAACGACAAGGACACGATAAGTTTGTTTCCGTTGGGTTCCCACCAATGGGAAACACGCGGCAACAGCGGCAACAAGCCGATGGCCAGAAGCAGGCATGCAAACGGAAGAACCCAAAGCAGGTGCGGGGCCGCGGAAGCGGGGGCGGCGCCATCCGCAAACGCGGCGCCGAAAAACAAAAATCCCGACAACGCAACAAAAACGCCGAAAGCCGCCGGAGAAAAAAAACAGGAAAAAGCGCGGGGTGTTCCCCGGAAAGCGGGAGTGGGGGGGAGAAGGGTAGGATAGGGCGCATGTGTGCGCAATCGAAACGGAGCCGGCAAGTCGTGAACCTCAAACCCCGTCATTTGATAAAGTCCGGAATCGTCACGTTGATGGTTTGCGGTTGGCCGTTTCGCAAGATACCGACTTGGAAAGATCGGATGTTCTTGTATTTTTCAATCAATGCGGGGATTTTGTTTGGATCGAAACGATCGCCGTTCACCGATACCAGCACGTCGTTGTCCTTGAAGCCCAGCATGGCGGCCGGCAGAAACGACGAGGCGTTCTTCATGGCGATTCCCGCAAAGTTGCCGTTGGCGTCCCGGTACGGCGCCAGCCCGAGCAATTGTACGATGGGATCGTCCATGTACTTGGCGATTTCGGGGGGCAACGGCATGTTGTCCATGGTGCGTGGCGCAGGCCGCACAACGGCTTGCGGGGGCGGCGCCGAAGGACCTGGCGCTTCCAACGGAGATTCTTCCTTCGGAATATCGCCGAGGTTTCCCTTGGCCGCGACGACGGGTGTGTCCTTTCGGGGTTTTATGGGAAAGCATTTCCGGCACGGCAGATAACCCTGCGCTTGCGCGTCCTTCAACATGAGGGATCGCCGCGCGGATTTATCCAGTAGGACGCAATCCGCCTTGTGAAACTCTTTGTCATCCGTATCAACGAACACCGCCCCGCCGGAGGGAAGATCCGATGCGTCGGCGGGGGCGGACACGGATTGCTCCGCCCTTTCCTTTCGGGCATCGCCCCGGAAATCCCACGGCGCCAAGGGCGCAGCATCCGCCCAAAGGCCTTTCTTGCCGGCGCGCGCCGCAGCCATCAATCCGGGGATCGCCGAATCCACGACGGGGTAACGATCATAGGCCCACGCATAGCCTTCAGCGGCCAGTTCCCTGTTCAGCACGCGCCCGTCACCAAAACGAACAACGGCCAAGGGCCGTTCCAAGGCGTCCTTGCCGAACAGTTCGACTTGGACGTCCTTGTCCAACACGAGCGATGCCGTAAAATCGCGCGCCTCCTTGCCGAAGGACTGGGCCGGTTCCGGACAATCAATATCCGCGAGTCGAATGGTTTCAACCGTTTCGCCATGAGAAAAGGACAGGAGGTCGCCTTCGACCACCGCCGTGATTCGGCCCGGCACGGATTCGCCGGCGGCAATAAGCGCCGCGGCGCACGCCAACGCCCAAATTCCATACACATGCGGCCATCCATTCATCATGTCCGCTCCTCTTGTTGCTCGCTTTTGGATCGTACCCCTTTTATGTCCGGTTTGACAACCCGGCGGCGGGGGTATACGATGGAGGCTCTGCAATCGGGCGGAGAGCGGACCCGAATCGTACAAAACAGACAGGAGAAAAGCCATGAAGAGACTCATTGTTGGACTGTTGACGGTTGGCCTCGTGATGATGGTTGTGGCAGGATGCGCCAGCACGGGCGGCGAAGCCAAGGGACCGTCGGATGCGGAACTGTTGAAAAAGGCGGTGGCCGACTGGAAAACGGCGGGCATCGCCAAAAACATGGACGCGTTGATCGCCTGCTATTCGGACGGTTTTCAGCATTACGAATACGGCGACAAGGCCGGCTTGCAGCAATTCCTGAAAGACGCCCTTTCGATGGGATACCTGGAAGGCGTCGAGATTGACGAGACGAAAGCCCAGACCACGATAACGAAAGACGCGGCGGTGGTCGCGCCCATCGCCATGAAAGCCGCCTTCGGGGAGGCCGCCATCAGCCTGAACTTCAAGAAAGAAGCCGCGGGCTGGAAAATTGTGTCCATGGACGTCGAAATGAACTGACGCGCCGCCCTGAAATGTTTGAGGATGACGTTCCCTTCGTCATTCGTTTTCATGGCGCAACAAAACAGACCAAAGCCTTGGCCGTCCGCGCACGATTGACCGAGCCGCCAGTCGCCGGACAGGAAAAAGGAGTTGGTTTATCATCGAAAACCGTCACGTTTATATGGAAACCGAGACGGGGAGATCCATGTTGCCAGCTTTTCAAATTACTTTCCATATCCACAACGCCGAGGAATGCCGGATCTTCCCCGGTCGTCCCGCGGGATGTTGCGCATGCTGACCCAGGCACTTGATTTTGCGCGGGGCAACCAGGCGCGTTTTTTGGATGAATTCAAGGAACTGTTGCGAATTCCCTGCATTTCGACGCTGCCGGACCGCCGTGACGACGTACGCCGCGCGGCGGAATGGCTGGCGGACGAATTGCGCCGGCTGGGCATCGAAAAGGCGGAGGTCCTGAAAACGCCCGGCCATCCGATCGTTCATGGCGAATGGCTACACGCGCCCGGCAAGCCCACTGTGCTCGTATACGGCCATTACGATGTGCAGCCCGTGGATCCGCTGGACGAGTGGGTTTCCGATCCGTTCGATCCGGTGGAGCGCGACGGCAATCTGTATGCGCGCGGCGCGTCGGATATGAAAGGTTCGATCGTAGCCTTTCTAAAGGCGGTTGAGTCCTTGCGTGCGTCGGATGGACTGCCGATCAATCTTCGTTTCCTCTTCGAGGGCGAAGAGGAAATCGGATCGCCGAACCTGCCGGATTTCATTTCCAACAACCGAGACATGCTCGGCGCGGATGTCGCGCTCAACTGCGACGGTCAAATCCTTCGTCCCGATCTGCCGTCGCTTACCTATGCCTTGCGCGGCCTGGCTTATTTCGAAATCGAGATTGTCGGGCCGAAACAGGACCTTCATTCCGGCATGTTCGGCGGCGCGGTGCATAATCCCGCGCAAGTACTGTGCGAACTGATCGCCGGCATGCACGACGCGGACAACCGCGTCACGCTGCCCGGGTTCTATGATCGCGTGCGGCCGCTGGACGACGAGGAACGGGCCGCCTTGGCCGGCAATCCGGTTACCGACGAAGATTGGAAAGCCTTGGCCGGCGTCAAGGCCCTGTGGGGCGAGAAAGGGTACACCGCCACGGAATGCACGGGGGCGCGGCCGACCCTTGAAGTCAACGGCATCATCAGCGGATTCACGGGCGAGGGCGCGAAGACCGTCTTGCCGGCGCGGGCCATGGCCAAGGTGTCCACGCGACTCGTGGCGGATCAGGATCCGGCCGCGATCCATGGGCAACTCTGCGCGTACCTGCGCGCCCACGCGCCCGAAACGGTCTCGTGGGAAGTCCGCGAACTTTCGCACGGCGACGGCGCCATCATGGACCGCCGTTCACCGTTCATGCAGGCCGCGGTCCGGGCATTGCGCGAGACGTTTGGAACCGGGCCGGTTTTCAAGCGCGAGGGAGGCAGCGTGCCGGTTGTCGCGATGATGCAGAAACAACTCGGATTCGATTCGATCATGATGGGATTCGGGTTGCCCGACGACAATATCCACGCGCCGAATGAAAAACAGCATCTGCCAACGTGGCGCAGGGGTATCGAAGCCTACATCCGCTTCCTGTCGGCGCTTGCAGAGTAAGGAAACGTATCCATGAAACGCGCCGTTTCGCGATGGATGGCGGTTGCGGGCGTGAACGCCGTTGCGTTGCTGATCGTTGTTTTCGCATTCGATCGCCTGTTCGATTTCGGGCGCTCATTGTCCCCTTTCGGCGAACCATTCCACAAGTACACGATCCTCAAAAATGCGCCGATAAACGACGCCAGCCTCCTGCGGTCGCACAATCCACATCCGACGCGCGGATGGACGCCCATGCCCAACTTGACGCGCATGGACGCCGGGTTCGTGACGAACCGCAGGGGGTTTCGCTCAATGCGCGAATACGCGCACCGGCCCGAAGCCTTTACCGTGATGATTGTGGGCGATTCGTTCACCTTTGGAACGGACGCGGAAAGCGAGGATGACGTGTGGCCGGCGGCGCTCGAACAGATCGATGGCCGTTTGCACGTGCTGAATTTCGGTGTCGGCGGCTACGGTGTCGATCAGATGTATCTCACGATTCGTGAATCAATCGTTGAATATAAGCCTCACCTCGTGATCCTTGCGTACATAGACGAAGACCTCCAGCGAAGCATGTTCGGTTTTTACTTTTACAAAAAACCCAAGTTCGTTTGGCGGGACGATGAGTTGGTGTTGACGAATACCCCGATCGGCGCCCCCGAAGAGGTCTACGCCGAACTGAGGCGGCAGTATGGCGTCTTCCCCTATTGGCGGCTCTGGAAAGAAGATCGCGCCTTCAGGGAATGGCTCGGTTCAGAGGACAGCATGCGCGAAATATGGCGGCTCAACGAGAGAATTGTGCGGGAAGCGGCGGCATGCGCCCAAAAGCACGGCGCCGATTTCCTGTTGGTCCATTTGACGCAGGGTCTCGGACTCAATCCCGCCTTTTACGGTCCGGGATACAAGGATTTCCTCTCCGATCTCTTGTCCAGGGTACCCCTTCCGCACCTCGAAACCCGTGATGCTTTTCTGAAAGCGGGGAAAGAATGGACGCTGGGCCACTACAAAGGCCCCGAGGCGCGTTTCGTCGCGCAACTGGTCTGGGGGCGCATCCAGGAAATGGAATCTTGGAGGCGGTTTGCGCGGACAACCGGCCCCTCCGGTTCATAACGTAAAGGGAGACGTCTTATTCTTTTTTGGGCGTGCGGCCTATTTTACAGGTGACGGCCATGCCGTCGCCTTTTTCGTCGGAAGCGCGCACAATGACGGTTTCATATTCCGGACTGGACTGAACATAGTCCAGATAGTCCTTCATAGCCTCCGCCGATTTGATGGCATTGTCGGCGACTATCACGGCGCCGTCCTTGAGCCGGGATTCGACCATCTTGAAGTACTTGAAATAGTCCTTCTTGACCGCGTCGAGAAAGACGAAATCAAAATCGCCCTCCAAGGCAGGCAGGGTTTTCAAGGCATCGCCCTCGATGCACGTTACCGATTTTGCCAGGCCCATTTTCTCCACGTTTTCGCGGCAGATCTTGACCATTTCCGGCGCGATTTCAAGGGTATAAAGGTGTCCGCCGGTGCGTTCGAACGCGAGGCCCATGTTGATGGCGCCGTATCCGGTGGCCGACCCCACCTCGACGCCCCGCTGTGCGTGCCGGCTTTCCACGAGAATGCGCAACAGCATCGCGTCGCCCGGCGTCGTGTTGAGGCCGGTGCGGGGAAATCTCGCCAGAAAATCCTGTCGCTCCGCGTCGGTGGGCTGTTTCGTTTCGGCGGCCACGGCGGCAAAGGCCCCAACGATCAGCGCGGCGCCGATATATGCAAATTTGTACATGATCGTCTCCTCTTATTGACGTCGGAATGCCGAAACACTCCCTTCGATTATCCGGACCGTGTCGTGGGATCCCGCCGATCTTTCCACGCCTTTCCGAGGGTAATGCCGTGTGCGACAAGCGGGTCTTGCGCCAGACCGTTCCGGGCCATCTTTTCGGCAATCCACGATTCAAGCGTGCGTTCCATCTCCCGCGCGGTTTCGGGATCGGTTTCCGCAATGTTGTGCAACTCCCGCGGGTCGGCGGCAAGGTCGTACAATTCCCGCGACGGCGTCCGGTAAAAATCGTCCTCGCGCGCAAGGATGAACTTGTGGGTTTTCGTTCGCAGCGACCACTTCATCTGCCAGGTGCATTCCTGGCTGACGGCATACTCGCGCACGGGCTTGGAGGAATCCTCGCGCAGCATGGCGGCAAGGCTCTCGCCCTCCATGGCGCCGGGCACCGGCACGCCGCACAAGTCGAGAATGGTGGGCGCAAGATCCATGTGCCCCACGATATGCGGCACACGTTTCGGCGCAAAACGGGGATGCCGCACAATCAACGGCACGTGCAGGTTGCCGTCGTAAAGCCCGTGATGGTCGAAAAAGACCTTGTGGCGAAACATCAACTCGCCATGGTCGCTCGTCAGAATCACCACGGTATCGTCGGCAATGCCGAGGGACTCGACGGTTTTGAGCAGTTTGGCGATGCCTTCGTCGCAAAACCGGATTTCGGCATCGTACAGCGCTTCGAGATAGGCCGCGTCGGTAATGGAACCGCCGAGTTTGGCAAACCACGTTTCCTGCCATGTCCGCCCCAACGGATGATCCATGAGGCCGTCAAGCGTGTGATTGTCCGGCGCGTGCGGATCGCCCGAGTAGAAAAGGTTTCGGTAGGCGCGCGGCGGCAGGTAGGGCGTGTGCGGGTCCCAGTAATGAACCATCATGAAGAATCGCTCTTTGGCATGCGCCTTGAGCCATGGAATCGCGCGTCGGTTGATCTCGCGGTTGTCGCAATTGATGCTCAATGCCCGGCGGCGGGTCGGGTCGATATAAAACTCATAACCCTGCGAGAAACCGAAGCGCCATTCGCCGAGGTTGTCGATCGCGCAGGTCGTGTATCCGTTTTTCTGCAGCAACGACGGCAGCCACGGCGCGGTCCGCGGGATCGCGCGTTCGCCGCCGTGCGCCACGATGCCGTGCGTGATGGGATATTGCCCCGTGTTCATCGTGGTGAAGGAGGGATGCGTTGGAATGGCCGGGGCGATCATCGCATCAAACACAACCCCGCCCGCGGCCCAGTCGTCAATGTGCGGCGACGTGTTGCGCGAATAGCCGTAACACCCCAGGTGATCCGCCCGAAGCGTATCCACCACAATCAATAAAACGTTCACATCAACCATCCTCGGCCATACGCGGATCATACTCGACGCGCGGGGGGCTTTCCAGCACACGGCATCAGGAGCGACGCCAAGGGGGAAAGGATCTTTTTCGTGCATTCATATCGCCCGCCGTATCGCCGGCCAAGCCTATCGCCGAATTCCGGATGACGCGCTGCCCTCACGTTTTCACAAGGACGACTATACCGCCGCGGCGGCCTTCTTGGCGTCGAGGTAGGCGTGGATGGACTTGGCGGCCCGCTTTCCGGCGCCCATGGCCTCGATGACGGTTGCCGCGCCGGTCACGATATCGCCGCCGGCGTACACACCGGGCAGGCTGGTCGCGCAGGTCTCCGGATCGGCCACGATATTGCCCCACTTGTTGAGTTCGAGACCCTTGGTGTTGCTGGTCAGGAGCGGATTGGCGACCGTGCCGAGCGCGGGAATGGCCATGTCGCATTCGAGAATGAATTCCGAACCGGGCACGGGCACGGGGCGGCGGCGTCCGGAGGCGTCCGGCTCGCCGAGTTCCATCTTGATGCACTCCATGCCGCAAACATGGTTCTTCTCGTCGCCGATGATGCGAACCGGCGCCGTCAACAGGCGGAAAACGACGCCTTCCTCTTTCGCGTTTTCGACCTCCTCGGCCCGGGCGGGGATTTCCTGGTCGGAACGGCGGTAGACGATGGTGACACGCTTGGCGCCAAGGCGCAACGAGGTGCGCGCGGCGTCCATCGCGACGTTGCCGGCCCCGATGACGGCGACGTTCTCGCCGACGACCACGGGCGTGTCGTAATCGGACCGGTAGGCTTTCATCAGGTTGACGCGCGTCAGGAGTTCGTTCGCGCTAAGGACGCCGATGAGATTTTCGCCGGGAATATTCAGGAACATGGGCGCGCCCGCGCCGACGGCGATGAACACGGCCTCGAATCCCTGCGCAAACAGTTCGGCAATCGTAATGGACTTGCCGATAATCATGTCGAGTTCAATCTTGACGCCGAGGCTCTTTACATAGGCGACCTCGCGATCGACTATCACCTTCGGCAGACGGAATTCGGGGATTCCGTAGCGAAGCACGCCGCCGGTGTCGTGGAAGGCCTCGAAAATCGTCACATCGTATCCCATGCGCGCGAGGTCGCCCGCGCAGGTCAACCCGCCCGGCCCGCAGCCGATTACGGCCACCTTGCGGTGATTCGGCGGCGCGATGTTCGGTACGACAGGCGCATGGAGCGCTTCCCAATCCGCCGCAAAACGTTCGAGACGCCCGATGGTGACCGGCGTCGAACTCCGAGCGAGGACACAGGTTTTTTCACATTGGTTTTCCTGGGGACAGACGCGCCCGCAAATCGCGGGCAGGTTGTTCTTCTCCTTCAGAATGAACGCGGCCCGCGCAAAATCGCGTTCCTGGATGGCTTGGATGAATCCGGGAATATTCACCTCGACGGGGCACCCCTTCATGCACGAGGGCCGTTTACACAAACGGCACCGCAAAGCCTCGGCCACGGCACGTTCCTCGGTATATCCTTCGTTGACCTCGTCGAAACTCCCGCGACGGTGCGCCATCTTGCCGATGGCGTTCGCGACCAGCGAGACACTCTCCTTCTCGAAATCCAAAGGGGTCTTGCGCCGGCCGTTTTCGATCGCAATCGCCGCGGCTTCCAGTTTGCAAACGTGGCCGGGATCGTATGCCGGGGCCGGCTCCTCGACGGCTTTGCGCTCCAGGGCGCGATAGGCGCCCTGCCGCGCCATCAACTCGTCGAAATCTACTTCCGCGCCGTCGAATTCCGGGCCGTCCACGCACGCATACTTGGTCTTGCCCCCCACGGTGACGCGGCAACCGCCGCACATGCCCGTGCCGTCCACCATGATGGGGTTGAGGCTGACCACGACCGGCAGGTTGTATTTCTTGCAGCAATTCACGACCGCCTTCATGTGCGGCACGGGGCCGATCGCGATGACTTCGTCAAACTTCTCGCCTTTTTGGATCAATTCCTCGAGGATCTGCGTCGCGAATCCTTTCCGGCCCGATGAACCGTCATCCGTGATGTAATAGGTTTCGTCGCTGGCGGCCTCGACGCGATCCTGCCAGAAGAACAGCGATGTGTTCCGCGCGCCGATGATCGAAATGACGCGGTTGCCCGCGGCCTTGGCCGCCTTGGTCTGCGGATACATCGGCGCGACGCCGAGCCCGCCCGAAACACAACAGATGGTTTTTCCACCCTCGTGAAACTCGCGATCCTTGCCCAGCGGTCCCACGACATCCGCAAACGCCTCGCCGACCTTGAACCCGCCTAGTTTGATCGTGCCCTTGCCGACTTCCTGCAGCACCAGCGTGATGGTGCCGGCCTTGGCGTCGCTGTCCGCAATGGTCAGTGGAATCCGTTCCCCTTTTTCATCGCTTCGCACCAGCACGAAATTGCCCGGTTTCGCCGTCCGGGCGATATGCGGCGCCTCGACCTCGAATGCCTTTACCTTGTCCGCCAGAACTTCGGCCTTGCAAATCGTAAACATACTGCACCTGCTCCTTTGGTAAGCGTTTTCCGGAGGGCAATACCCAATGCGGAACTACGAACCGTATTATAGGACGCGCCGAACGGCGGATCAAAACATGGCATTTTCATGGACGTTACGGAGACGATTGAACATCGCACCCGCCCTTTCCCGTGCCCCTTGTCGTCATCAGACAACGAAAATCCCTCCCCTTCAGGATATCCTGAAATACAACGGTATACCCTTTGAAACATCATGTTGCTGGGAAGGGATCACCTCGGCGTTTCTTCGCAAACCATGGTGCGCTTTTGGATTGCCTGCACCGGCCAGCCGGTTCGGTATATACTGCATCTGTAGGAAATGACATGGCGGCCGGGGTGTGTTGTGGAATATTTTCATTGGCCGGACGCGTCGAACGGAAAAGGACATGCACGATATGCACGGATTGATGGCGGGCGCATGGGTGGCGGGTTGTGTGTTGCTGGCGGCGCCGGTGACGAACCAAGGAGTCGAGACGACTGGGTGGAAGGCCGGTGTCGCACGCGCCGACATCACGCCGGGCGAACCGGTGTGGATGGCCGGTTACGCCTCGCGGACGCACGAGGCGGACGGCACACTGTTGACGCTGTTCGTAAAGGCGCTGGCGATCGAAGACGCATCGGGCCGGAAAGCCCTCATCGTAACAAGCGACACCCTCGGTTTTCCCCGGGACCTTGCGGAACGCGTCCGCGGACGGCTGAAAGCGTCCCTCGGCCTTGAACGCGAGCAGGTTGTTCTATGCGGTTCGCATACCCATAGCGGGCCGGTGCTGCGCGATTCGCTGTCGGCGATTTATCCGTTGAACGGCGCGCACGTCGAGGCCATCGAACGGTATTCGGTTCAATTCGAGGATCGCGTCGTCGAATGCGCCGCCGCGGCCTTCGACGCGCTGGCGCCGGCGCGCCTGTCTTCCGCGAACGGCGTTGCGCGCTTTGCGGTGAACCGACGGAATAACCGCGAAGCGGAAATACTCGACACGCACGATCTCAAGGGGCCCGTGGACCACGCGGTTCCCGTGCTCAGGGTGGATCGCGCGGACGGCGGTCTTTTGGCGGTTCTGTTCGGGTACGCGTGCCACGCGACCACGCTCGACATCTACCAATGGTCGGGCGATTATCCGGGATTTGCCCAGGCGGAGTTGGAGGCGGCGCATCCCGGCGCGACCGCGCTGTTCTTCGCGGGTTGCGGCGCGGACCAGAATCCCCTGCCGCGCCGCACCGTCGCCCTGGCCCGGCAATACGGACGCGAATTGGCGGCTGCGGTCGAACGTGTGTTGGAAGATCCAATGACGCCGATCGATGGCCGGCTTGACCTGAAGCAGACGGAAGTCGAGTTGGCGCTGGCGCCGGCGCCTTCGCGCGATCACTGGGCGGAACTGGCGGCGGGCAGTTCCTGGCAGGCCGCCGCCGCCAAGGCGTTTCTGGCGGATCTCGATGCGGGCAAATCGCTTCCCTCGTCGTATGTGTATCCGATCCATGTCTGGCGTTTGGGCGGCCTGACGATGGTGGCGCTTGGAGGAGAGGTCGTGGTGGATTATGCCGTCGCGATCAAAAAGGAACTGGGCCGCGATGTTTTTGTCATGGGATACTGCAATGATGTCATGGCCTACATTCCGTCGGAACGCATCCTGAAGGAAGGGGGATACGAGGGCGGATCGGCGCAAATGGCCTACGGACTGCCAAGCCCGTGGGCGGAAGGCATCGAATCGCGCATCCTGAATGCTGTTTATGAACTCGCGAAGAGCGATCCGCCCGTCAAATAAGGCGTCCGCCGTCGCAGGCAATAATGGCGCCGGTGGTGTAACTGGACGCGTCCGACGCGAGATAGATGGCGGCGCCGACCATCTCGGACGGTTGCGCATGGCGTCCCATCGGCAAATCGCGCACGAAGATCTGGTAGATTTCAGGCGTGTCAATCAACACGCGCGCAAATTTCGTTTCCGTCAAACCGGGACAGATCGCGTTGCACCGGACCCCGGCGCCGCCCAGTTCCTTCGCGAAGACCTTCGTCATCGAAATCACGGCGGCCTTCGTCATCGCGTAGACGCCCTGGAGCGGCGCGGGCGACACGCCCACGATTGACGCGATGTTGATGATCGAGCCGCTGCCCCGCGCGACCATCATGCGTGCCGCATGCTGGCTCATCAGGAAATATCCCTTGACGTTGACTTCGAACGTCTTGTCGAAAACCGATTCCGAAGCGTCAATGACAGGCCCGAAATAGGGATTCGTCGCGGCATTGTTGACCAGCACGTCAATCCGACCGAATTCGGATTGTACACGATCGAAGAGCGCCGCGATCTGATCGGGCCTGCCCGTGTGGCACGAAACGGCCAGCGCGCGGCCGCCGCCATCGTTAATGGCCTGGGCAACCGGTTCAAGCCCCGGCATGTTGCGCGCCGCCAGCACCACCGTGGCGCCGTATTCCGCCATTCCGCGCGCGATGGATTCGCCGATTCCCCGGCTCGCGCCCGTAATTACCGCTACTTTGTCCTTCAAACTGAAATCCGCTATCGGCATGTCGGCTTCCTCCGTGGGTTCGATGCCAGCCCTGCAACGATAAGCGCAAACGCGCGCCATGTCAACCGCGCAAACCGATCCGACCGAGCCGACTGAACACATTCGGGAAGTGGCATTGCCGGGCCCAAACGTTGTAACGTATGCAACCGGTGCGCCGTGTGGCGCGAAAAGGATATCGGCAACGTGCTCCGGGTGGAGCACATAAGCAGGAAGGTAGGAGATTATGGCGGAAAAAAGCGTGGGCACCGAGTCGTTGGCAATGAAGGTGGAAAAAAAATACGAGGGCAAGAAATTCCGCGTGGCCTTCATCGGGTGCGGCGGGATTTGCCAGACGCACATGGCGGCGTTACGCCAAATGCCCGACGTCGAAGTGGTCGCGGGCGTGGATATTCTGCCCGAACGGCTGAAACAGTTTCAGGAACGTTGGGGCGTGACGAAACTGTACAAGGACTGGAAGAAGATGTTGAAGGAGGTCAAGCCCGACGGTGTAAGCATCTGCACGCCCAACGGCGTCCATGCGGCCCCGGCCATTGACGCCGCCAACGCGGGCTGCCACGTGATCTCCGAAAAACCGATGGCGATGAATCCCGCCGAGTGCGAGAAAATGATCGCCGCCGCGAAGAAGAACAAAGTGAAACTCACGATTGGATTCCAGTACCGTTACCATCCGCACACGCAGTTTCTCAAGCGCGCGCGCGACAACGGCGAATTCGGCGACATCATGTTCGTGAAATGCCAGGCATTGCGCCGGCGCGGCATTCCAAACTGGGGCGTGTTCGGACAGAAGAAACTCCAGGGCGGCGGGCCGATGATTGACATCGGCGTGCACGTCATTGAAATGGCGCACTATTTCATGGGGTCGCCGAAACCCGTCGCGGCATCCGGCAACACATGGACCTATATGGGCAACAAGCCATCGAAGGTTGTGTGCCCCTGGCCGAATTGGGACTACAAAACCTATACGGTCGAGGATCTCGCCATCGGCCAGATCCGTTTCGACAACGGCGCGATTCTGCAAATCGAAGCCAGCTTCGTCGCCCACATCGAAAAGGATGTCTGGAATTTCAGTTTTATGGGCACCAAAGGCGGCGGCAACTGGGATCCCCCGGCATTGTTCAGCGATCATCACGACACGATGATCAACAGTTCGCCGTATTTCGTGGGCGATCAGACCTCGTTCGACACGCTCTTTACGATCAAACTGCGCAACTGGATTGATGGATGCACGAAAAACACACCGCTCGAGGCGCCCGGCGAAGCGGGCCTTGCCGTCCAGAAAATGCTCGACGGCGTCTATCGTTCCGCAGCCGCCGGCAGGGAAGTGACCATCAAATAACCCTGTGTGAACGGCCGGGGACTGTCCGATGCGGGGGTGGTCCCCGGCCGGCGATATGGAGGCCGGGCCGCGCTATGAAGCCGGTTCCGGCCTCGGATATTCACGCACCAGCACATGCGTAATCACGCCGTCGTTGTCCGATGCGCCCGAATCGGCCGCAACGCCAATGCGCCCCCACCACAACACTTTCCCGGCCAACCCAATGCATTTTGCGTTGTGCTCCCACAATTCGATGCGCGTGGGCTTTCCACACGAGGCAATCAATCCGGCCAGATCCGTAATCTTGCCGGAAGCAAAATTTTTCACGTCCTTCCCTTGCAAAGGTCCTGTAAATCCCATCGCCTGCCGCGGCAGTACAAGCGTTTTGACCATGCGATCGCGTGGAACGCCACCCAGCGGATCGCCGCCGTTCATCGCGCGCATGGCCCGGCCCGTGTCGCGTTCCATCGCGTTCCATTCTTCCGCGACGGCGTTGCCCACGCATTCGTCCGCGGTTCCTGTATCGGAACTCGGCGTGGCGCCGTCCCACGGGGTCATAAACACCACAAACCGGTACGGGCGCTCCCGTTCCGCCGGATAGAAATTCACGATTTCCAGATATTTGTCGGGTACGGGACCCGGTGGAACGGGCAGCGGTGCATTGGCTTCCGCCTCCGCCGCCAGCATGGCCTTGTGCCGGTGCACTCCAACGGCGACGATCGCGAAGATCAGGCAAAGGATTAGAATCCCCGCAACGACATACCCCTTCCACCAAGAGGAAGGAACCTCCGACACGAAATTTTCCGATATGCTTTGCGAATGCGAAGCCCGCTGCGAGGACAGAGAAGTAGGCTGAAGCGAGTTACGGGAGCCATCGTCGCTGCTTGTTGCGGCAGGGGGCGGCGGCTTCGGGGCGTTCCCGCCATGCAACCCCTCCATCTGCTCGATTCGGACACGATCGGCAATCCGGACCGAAAGTTTCGCCGTCAGACGGCGGCCCGATTCACTCGTATGGGAAGAGAGCCGGTCGCAAACCGAACTGGCCTCGGTCAGGCGTCCAAGCGCCAGCAGACACAAGCCGCGATAGTACAAGACGTGCTTGCTGTCCGGACGGTCGCGCTGAAGTTCGTCAAGCAAGCGCAGCGATTCTTCGTATCGCCCTTCCTTGTAGAGTTCCGTCGCGACAAGATAATCGCGCTGGGCATCTCCCGACCGCATGGGCTGATTCCTCCGCAATCACAATCGTTCATGGTATAAAATCTCCGCTTTCCATTATACCGGAAAAATCGTAAGAATGAAAAATAATGAGAACAACACGATGGCCAAACATCTTGAGCGAAAAAAGGATATTATCCGAATTATGATAAATAACAGGATCCATTTTCCGTCATGATGACTACTCTTTGAGCATAATCTTCATGTCCGAATCGCCGGGCCACAACGACAGTTCATGTTTGGGTCCCCCCTCGTAGTCCACATCGGCGACCAGCGCCTTGAAGCGGAAACTTGAACCGGTTTCAAGGGCCAGCGGTTGGACAAGGCGCTTTGGAAAGGCCATTTCATAAAGGGTTCGGTCCTTTTCCCGGCGGACGGCCAGCGGCACATCCTTGTTGACCGTTTCGGCGGACAGGCCTTCGCTGTAATACAAAAAGACTTCAGGGCCGTTTTTCGTGAGGGAGACTCCCCACGCATGGCGATCGATGCCGAATTCGATGGCGTCGGCCAGCCAGACGATGTCGCCGCCATAGGGTTGATAATGCGCATTGTCGGTGATTTCAAAGGCGATGTACAGATGATCCGTGTCCCACATCGCGCGGCATTTTCCACTTAAATCGCCGGGATCGTATGCGCCCTCGGCAAATCCCAACGGATACGCGAGCGCAATAGGCGCGGCGGCATTCCATTCGTCCAATACGCCGTCCACACGGATTGCATCGGCCGCCTTTACGGCTTCCGCGACCGGTACAAGGGGCATCTCGCGAACAACGTCCAGCGGTTCGCCAAACGAGGTGTTGGCGTAACGGGTCCTGAACGAAGGCACGGGATGCCGCACGGCTTCCGGCGTGTCCGCGGCAACGTGAAACGCAAGCGCGATTTCCCCGCTTGCAGCGACGGTGTAATCCCGCGAAGTCGGTTCGACCTTCCAGCCTTGCGGGATTTCCCATGCGAGGGAGGAATCGAAGGGTTTGTCGAAGGGATTCAGGATCCGAACGGTCACTTCGCGATCGAAAGACTGCCCTTGGGAAACCGGTTGATCGTCGCAGGCCACAAGCCGGTGTGTGATGTCGAAGACTTCGGCGGCCCGGTCGTTTGTCGCAACGTCCGGCGGAAGCACTGCGCCCGGTTTGATGACCGACCAGCCCACGTGTTCGCCGCGCACGCGCACAAGCAAGTAATGATTGAATCCGCCCTTCCATTCCGGGCCTTTTCCGAAAGAAGCCGCGCCCGCCGCGATGACATAATGGACGCCGTCGCGGATGCCGAAGTAGCGGTAGCCATGCTGGTGTCCCGCGAAGACCGCGCGAACGGGGTGGCCGCGCATAAGTTCCGCCAGATAGTTCCAGCGCCGTTCCCACGCCCGGTCCGCGAGGCGGGGATCGTCGTAATCCATGAAATAGGGTTGATGGATAAACACGAAGATGTTGGCCGCCTTCGCGGTTTCCAGTTCATGCTTGAACCACGCCGTTTGCGCGTCCGAAAGGCGGTCGAGCGCGTCCACCTCCTCGCTGTTCAGCACGATGAACCGCGAATTTCCGCATGAGAACGCATAATGCGCGGGGCCCATGCGTTCGTTCCAGATTTTTTCGCTGGCGGCGTCCGAAATGTCATGGTTGCCCGGCGCTGAAAAATAGGGGGGCCGGCATTCCGCGATGGTGCGTTCGAAAAGGTCCCACTGAACGGGAAGATTGTCGGCCGAACCGCCGAGAACCAGATCCCCCACTTCAATCACAAAAGCCGGTTCGAGGATGTTCCATTCGCGAATCATCTGCTTGAACACGTCCGTCTGGAAGGCCAGTTGTCTGTTCGAGTGGGAATCGCCCGTCACGATGAAATCGAAGGAATTCGGCGCGACCGGCGGCGTTTTTTCGAGCAACGCCAGCGATTTCGCGATGATGGGTTCCGCAGGGGAGGCAAACGGAACCGCCGCCAGGCCGGCCAACATCACAACCATGCCCAACACACAATATCTGGCCATCATGAGACTCCTCTTTTTCACGGTCGCATGCGTTTTGCCGCGACGTCCAAGGCGGTCCAAGCGTTTCATGTATCGTAACACAGCGCAGGACCGGCGCTCATGCGCAAACATGCTGCACGCCCGCCTCTTGACGGTACGGCGCTTCGCTGGTAGACTCCGCCCCGTAATGCGCCCTGTATAATGGATGGGAAAAAGGCGCGCGAAGACGGACATGAACAAGCGCCGTTCTTCGCGCCTGCCGGATCTGCATGATGACGCTCGACGATCCCGTGGAATCGCTTTCCGGCATCGGCCCGAAGACGGCCGCTCTGCTGGGAAACTTGGGTGTTGCAACCCTCCGCGATCTCTTGTTTTACATGCCGCGCGACTACCAGGACCGCACGCGGATCTCGCGCATCGCGGATGCGCGGGAAGGCGAAACCATCACCATCGCAGCCGAAACCGTTCGCGCGCGGCAAGTCCGGCTGCGCGGGCGGCTGTCCATGGCGGTCGCGACGTTGCGCGACGAGTCGGGCGAAATGCAGGCCACATGGTTCGGGCGCGGATTTTTGGCCCAAACCTTCAAGCCGGGCACGCACGCGCTGTTCACGGGAACCGTCGGACAGTACAAGGGGCCCTGCCTGAAAAATCCGGACTATGAATTGCTGTCCGGCGACGAGGAGGACCGGCTCAACACGGGCCGCATCGTGCCGATTTACCGGCTCACGGAAAAAGTGACGCAGCGCATGCTGCGCCGCTGGATGGCCCTGGCGCTGGATCAACTCCTGGATGATCTCGACGAGACGCTGCCCGCGGAATCGCTCGAAACCTACCGGTTTCCGCCCATTCGCGCCGCCATGCGCGCCATTCATTTCCCGAATACGTTCGATGATGTGCCCGCCGCGCGCGAACGCTTCGCCTACGAGGAACTGCTCGGCATCCAGCTTGGCGTGCAGCGTTCGCGCCTGGCGCACCGGCACGAAATCAAGGCCAACATCCATGTCGTCAACGGGCCGAGGCTGCAGGCGCTTCGCGCGGCGCTGCCCTTTGCGTTGACTACGGCGCAGGCGCGCGCCATCGCGGACATCCTCGGCGATATGGCGTCGCCACGGCCCATGACGCGCCTGATCCAGGGCGATGTCGGCTGCGGCAAGACGATTGTCGCCCTTCACGCCGTCGCGGCGGCGGCGGATGGCGGGTTCCAGACGGCGATCATGGCGCCCACGGAAATTCTCGCCGAACAGCACTATCTCACATTGCGCCGCGCGCTCGACCCGCTCGGGATCACGGTCGTGCAACTCACCGGATCCATGTGCAGTCCGGCCCGGATCCGCAAACGCATCGCGCGCGGCGAGGCGCAGGTAATCGTGGGTACGCAGGCTCTTGTGCAGGAAAAAACAGTGTTTCAACGGTTGGGTCTCGTCATCGTGGACGAACAACACCGTTTCGGTGTGTGCCAGCGCGCCGCGCTGGCGGCCAAGGGCGAGTATCCCGACGTGCTTCACACGACGGCGACGCCCATTCCCCGCACGCTCGCCATGACCGTCTACGGCGGCATGGACATCACCGTGATTGACGAGTTGCCCCCGGGACGTCTGCCCGTCAAAACAAGGCGAATACCCTCCGACAAGATACCGGATCTGTACGCCCACGTCGTCGAACAGGCCCGGCAGGGCTTCCAAGCCTACATCATCTGTCCCCTTGTGGATGAATCCGAGAAACGGAACTTGATCGCCGTCAAATCCCATTTTGAGCAATTGTCCCGCGGCCCGTTGTCCGGCGTGCGGACCGCGCTCCTGCATGGACGGCTCGACGCCCGGGAAAAAGATGACATCATGCTCCGGTTCAAGGACGGCGAAATTGATGTCCTTTTCAGCACAACGGTGATCGAGGTCGGCGTGGATGTGCCGAATGCGACGATCATGATCATCGAAGACGCCGGCCAGTTCGGAGTCACCCAGTTGCATCAATTGCGCGGGCGCGTCGGACGCGGCGCGGCACAGTCGTATTGCTTTCTGCTCGGCACGCCCAAGACGGACGACGGCATCCGCCGCCTCGAAATCCTCTGTGCGACGACGAACGGGTTTGAAATTGCGGAGCAGGATCTGCTCCTGCGCGGTCCGGGCGAATTCCAAGGCGTTCGGCAGGCGGGTCTCAGCGACCTCCGCGTGGCCGATCTTGTCCGCGACACGCGCCTGCTCGACGCCGCCCAGCGCGACGCGCAGCGCATCCTGGCGCGCGATCCCGATCTCGCCTCGTCGGAATTGCGTTATCTTGCCGCCGCCGCGCGCCGCTTCGGACATTTTGTCGCATAAGGCGCCGGAGCCATGCGCCTGCCCCCATAAACCCGTTCCATTTCTTTGTCCGCAACTTCTGTGCATGGAGCGCAGAAATGATGAACCCGGAAATCATACCCTTGATGGAGACTTCGCGGCCGATCCGCCTTGGGAGCCTTCCTCAAGCCACCGGATTTACTGGTGGCGACTGACTCTCCGGAATTATCAGGCCTTATGGGCATTTCATTGGACGTATCCGAAACTTTGCGGGGGGGCGGTGAAGGCGTTCGCCGTGATTTCCTCGGTTGTGCCGGATTCGCGGTCGCCGGACAACGTGGCCTCGGTCATGATGCGGACGGACGACGGCTTCATGCCGGCCATGCGGATCCTGACGTCTCGATCCGATTGATTGACCCAGAACAGGGTCTTGCCAATCTTCGCGGCGAGAACGTGCGGCGCGCCGTCGGATTCGCAGACGTAGACCTTGTCGCCGGCTTCGGTCAGGCGTGAAAACGCCGCCCATGCATGATAGACGGGCCGCACCTGCCAGTTCCGGTCCTTGAAGTTCCACAGACCGTAGTTCATGAACCCGTTGCCGGGATAGTAGACTTCGCTCAAGCACCAGATCGAAAACCCCGACACGCCCCGGTTCAGCGCATCGAGGACGAGCGCCTGCGTCCATACCGCGTAGCGATACTCCTCCATGAGGGGATTTTCGAGCGTGCCGGATCGGTTGTCCTGAAATCCGAATTCGGCCAGGACGAAAGGCTTGTCCACGCGGTTTTCCCGCATCAGCGCGAACCGCGCATCGAGGAAAAAGGGAACGAGCCCGCGGTCGGCGAAGGGCACGTAGCGGTGCGACGCGAAGAGGTCCGCCGTGGCCGCATATTCCCTGTTTTCCACGCATTGCCGGAACCACGCGAGACCGCTGGTGTCGTCGCTGCCGATCACGCGAATGGCGAGGCCGCGCCGTGCGCATTCGTCCTTGACGAGCCGGTGCAGCCGGACGTACTCGTCGAAGGTCTGCCCGAGCGCAAGCCATGATCCGTTCGGTTCGTTGGTCAGCGTCCATTCCTGGACGCAGGTGTAACCCTTGACGCGGATCAGGTGTTCGAACAGCGAGACGATGGCGCGGGCGGCTTTCGGCAGGTCCGTGAAGGGCCTGTGCATGCCCCATTCGACGCCGACCACGTTCACGCACGCGCCGATTTCCTGATAGAGGTCGAGCGTCCGGTAATGGCTTTGCATGTTCGGACTGTCGAAGGTGAAGGTTTCCCAATCGTCCTTCGGGCACCAGTCGCGGTACCAGAAAAACATGCGCACCCAGTCCGGGTCCATCCACCGGATGCGGCCTTCGCGAATGGCGCAGTCGTCCGGCGTCACGCCGTGCGCGGCATTTTCCGGATTGTAAAACCAGCCGTCGTCTTCCGCGCCGAATCCCTTGAAAGTTTGGCAGGCGCGCTTGCGCGTGACCGTAATCGTGACGGGGCCCGACAAGGGCTTCGGCGTGATGTTGCCGGTGCATGCCAGCGACGCGCCGGTAAAATTCGCCTCGCCTGCGCCGTTGAGAATCAGACACCAGCGAACCGTGACCGCGTCCGGCGGGGCCACGCTTGTTACGGCAAGACGCGTCCAAACGCCTTCCGGCGATGCCGCTTCGGTCTGGTTGAAACACAGGCGTTTTCCCGCCGCGTTGTGGAATTCGATCGCGCCGTAAACGCCATATCCTTTGTTGACGCCGCGCGGCAGCGCATCCACGCGCGCCTCGAACACGTCGCCAGGTCGCGCGGGCCGCTCCTGGTACAGCGCGGGAAAACCGATGGCCGCTTCCGAAGAGACGGTGATGCGGCCGGCGGTCTTGCCGTCTTCCATGACGGCGGCGGCCTGAATTTCAGCCGGCCAGTTTCCCTTTTGCCAGCCGGTCAATTCATTCGAGAACGAGGGGTTTTCGAGCAGGTTGCCGCCAGCCGCCGAAATCTGGGCAAGAAAAAGAAGAGGAGGGACTAGCGCGGGGATGATCGGGATTGACATGTTTTTTCTCCAAATTCAAAGAATGTTTGTTTCAAAAGGGCATTTTTTGAAAATCAGCTGATTCTCGTGCTGTTTGCTCCCTGTGTTGTTTCCATTGTCTCCTTCATCTCCTCATCTTCATTTCTTGCGCATAACAAGGGATCGGCATCCAGGGTAATTACCCCGGATTTTCGAGCATTTCTTCTTTGATGCGCCCGACGGCGCCGGAGAGCAGGACGCGGTAAACTTCGGGATTGCGCAGGCGCTTGAATTCGTCGGGGAGGCGGGCAATCTGATCGAGGACCCGGCCGCGAATGGATTGAATCGGGGGCGTTTGCGCCGTGCGCCGCCCGTTTTCGAAGACGGTTTGGAACAGATCCTCGCACCGCCGCGCTTCGGCCAGCCGGACGGTGATGTGCGGATGGATCCGATGACGCCCCGCGACCGTTCCGTCCGGCGCGGGCGATGGTTCGTCGGAGAGACAGATTATGTCGCCGCAAGGATGGCCTTCCGCGTCCTCATAACGCACAAGGCGCTTCCGTCCGGGATCGGTCGCCTTTTCAATGTTCGAGGAAATCTTGATGCGGGGCATCCATTCGCCGTCGTGACGGACGGCGACGAGTTTGTAGACGCCGTTCAGGGACGGTGAATCGCGGGACGTGATCAGATGGGTGCCGACGCCCCACGCGTTGATCTTCGCGCCCTGCCGCTTGAGGTCCGCGATGAGGTCTTCCTCGAGATCGTTCGACGCGACGATAAGGGGATTGTCAAGCCCCGCTTCGATCATCATCCGGTACGCCGTCTTGCTGAGTTTGGCGAGGTCGCCCGAATCGAGCCGGATGGCCGGGCGCGTCTCGATCCCCTGTTCGTGCAGTTCGCGGAACACGCGTATGGCGTTCGGCACGCCGCTGGCGATCGTGTCGTAGGTGTCCACCAGCAACACGAGCCGTCCGGGATAATGCCGCGCGAAGGCGCGAAACGCCTCGAGTTCGCTCGGAAAACTCATTACCCAACTGTGCGCGTGCGTGCCGGAAACCGGAATGCCGTAGACCTTCCCGGCCAGCACGTTCGACGTGGACGTGCAGCCGCCGATATAGGCGGCCCGGCTGCCGCTCAGTCCGCCGTCGGGACCGTGTGCGCGGCGCAGGCCGAATTCGAGCACCGGATCGCCGTTGGCGGCAAGACAGACCCGCGCCGCCTTGGTGGCGATCAACGTCTGGTAGTTCAGGATGTTCAACAGCGCCGTTTCGATCAACTGGGTTTCAAAGATTGTGCCGGATACTTGAACGATGGGTTCGTGGGGAAACACGAGTGTTCCTTCCGGAACGGCCTGCACGGTGCACTGCGGCTTGAAGCGCCGGAGAAAGTCCAGAAAATCCGCGTCGAACATTCCCAGCGATCCCAGATACGCCACGTCGTCTTCTTCGAACGACAGATGCTCGAGGTAGTCCAGAAACGGTCCCAGACCCGCCGCGACCGCAAATCCGGCATGCGGGGGCAGGTTGCGGAAGAAATAATCGAAGGTGACTTCTTGGTCGGCGCGTCCCTCCTTGAGATACCCGGCCATCATGGTCAATTCATAGAGATCGGTGAGCAGGGCAAGGCCTTTGCGTTCAAACCATGCCTGGGGCGCGCTCATTGCGTCAGATCCCCTGACCAGCATATCTTGATGCCGGCCCGGCGCATCTCCTCGACGGCGGCGGTGACGGAGCCTTCGGGAAAGTTGACGCCCCGGCATGCGTTTTCGACCAGAAAGACGTCGAATCCTGCCGCGAGACCGTCCAGCGCCGTGTGTTTCACGCAGTAGTCCGTGGCAAGACCGCACACGAAGATCCGGGTAACGCCGCGCTGCCGTAATTCGTCCGCGAGCGGCGGGGTTCCCTGGAATCCGCTATAGGCTTCCTGGTCCGGATCCGTGCCCTTGTTGACGATGATCGCGTCAACGGGAACGCGTAGATCGCCGTGGAATTCGGCGCCCGGCGAATTCGCCCGGCAATGTTCCGGCCAGCTGCCGTCCGTGAATTCGGGCGGATCGCCGAAACTGCAATGATTGTGCGGGTGCCAGTCCCGCGTGAAGACCACCAGATCGAAGCGCCTGAGCAACAGGTTGATGATGGGGACAACGTGGTGGCCCTCGTCAACCGGCAATGCGCCGCCGGGGCAAAAATCGTTTTGAACGTCCACTACAATCAGCGCATCCGTTGGCAGTATAGTCATGTGCGTATCCTCGCAAGAAAGGCCGCTGTACGGAAAGCATTTTACCGCAAGAAGTGTTACCGTTACAGCGCCTATCAATCCGGCGGCGCGGCGGCGCCCGTCGGCAGGTAAATGGAAGGAGAAAAACCGTGACGCGAAACCACGATTCCGTTATTACCGTTGATTGCCATTACATGTCGCCCGAACACGCGGCATCGTATCTGTTGATTGAAGAAGGGCGCGCGGCGTTCATAGACAACAACACGGCGCATGCCATTCCGCACCTGTTCGCCGCGTTGTCCGAACACGGACTCCGCCCGGAAGATGTGCGATACATCATCGTGACGCACCTGCATCTCGATCACGCGGGGGCGACATCCGCCCTCGTCCGGCGATGTCCGAACGCGACCGTCGTGGCGCATCCGCGCGGACTCCGCCACCTGGTTGCGCCGGACCGCCTGATTGCCGCGGTCAAGGCCGTCTACGGCGAGGCGGAATACCACCGCCTGTACGGCGAGATCCTGCCCATTGACGAAAGCCGGATACGCACGATGGAGGACGGGGAAGTGCTTGAATTTGGACGTCGTTCACTGCGGTTTATGCATACGCGCGGCCATTCGAACCATCACGTGTGCATTCACGATTCCCTGAGCAACGGCGTGTTCACGGGCGACACCTTCGGCGTCGAGTACAAGTCCAGCCGCCCCACGAAACGCCCCTTCCTGCTCTGTTCGTCCGCGCCGCCCGATTTCGATCCCGAAGCCGCTCGGGCAAGCGTCGAACGCATCGTGGCCACGGGCGCGGATCGCGTCTATCTGGCCCATTTCGGCGAACTGGGCAACGTGCGCGAATCGGCGCAAAGCATCCTCGCGTCCATTGGGCACATGGAGGCGATCCTGCGCGAGGCCGCCGCCGGCGATCTCGTTGGCGAGGCATTGCTGAAATTTTGCGAAGAAAAAATCCACGCGGCCATCGCACGCCACGCGGAAGAATGCGGCACGATTTTCAGTCCCGAAGACGAACACCTGATCGGGACGGACGCCCGCATAGACGCGCAAGGCATTGCGCTATGCGCGGAGCGTCTTCGGAAACAAAGGGTGATTACGTAGCCGGCGTTTCGGTCGGAAACAGAAAATCGGCGATGCCGGTGATGATATCGAAAAGTTTGCCCAACACCATGAGAAACTGGCCGATAATCGTCGCGATCATCGAAATCTGCATGGTCACATCAAACAAATCCCACATAAAACTCCTCCTTGTTCAATAGCGCCATTATCCGTCCCATGCCCCCAAAAGTCAAGATGGATGTTGGCGCATTTTCATCCGAAGTCGGCAGCCGAATGAGGTGTTTTCATCCAAGCGGTGGACGGGATAACCCGGCATTTTTTGGATATGCAATTTTTTCGCGGTACAATTACCGGCATGGAGGATGTTGCCGGATATGAGCGAGACGGCCGTTGTGGAGGCTGAAAGCCGCCCGAAAATATTGATCATTGACGATGAACCGTTGAACCTGCGCATCGTGGAGGCCATGTTGAAGCCGCTGGGTTACGAATGCTTGACGGCATCGGACGGCGCCACGGCCCTTGCGAAGGCGCGGGAATGGAATCCAGACTGTATCTTGCTGGACGTCATGATGCCGGACATGGACGGGTTTGAGACGGCCCGGCGGTTGAGGCAGGCCGGCGCGACAAACCACACACCCATCGTGATGGTGACCGCGCTGCAGGAAGTCGAGGCGCGCGTCAAGGGACTCGAAGCCGGCGCGGACGATTTTCTGGCGAAACCGGTGGACAAGACGGAACTTCGGGCGCGGGTCCATTCGCTGGTCAAACTCAAGCGATATCACGACCAACTCGAGAACCAGCAAAAGGCGCTCGAGGAAGCCGTGGCCCGGCAGACGGAACAACTGCGCCGGATGTTGCAGGATTTGCAGCAGGCCTCGCTCGATTCGATTGTGCGCCTCGCCCGCGCGTCCGAATACAAAGACGAGGACACGGGCATGCACATCCAGCGGATGAGCCATTATGCCGCGGCCATCGCGCGCAAGATGGGATTGCCCGACGAGGAAGTCAACAACATTCTCTATGCGGCGCCGATGCACGACATCGGCAAGATCGGCATTCCCGACAGCATCTTGCTCAAGCCCGACCGGCTCACGGATGCCGAATGGGACGTGATGAAACAGCACACGGTCATCGGGGCGTGCATTCTGGAGGGGTCGAAATCGCCTTTGGTCGAACTGGGGCGTATTATCGCCCTGACCCATCACGAGAAGTGGGACGGATCGGGGTATCCTCTGGGGTTGAGCGGCAAGGAAATTCCGCTGGCGGGGCGCATCGCGGCCTTGTCGGACGTGTTCGACGCCCTTGTTTGCAGGAGACCATACAAGGATCCCGTTTCGATCGAGGAAACGTGCAAAATGATGGAAACGGGGCGCAACAAGCATTTCGATCCCGATGTTCTGGATGCGTTCCTGTCCACCATGGACGAAATCAACGCCATTCGGAACCGGTATCGCGAACATAATGGATGAGAGGCGGCACAGGGCATGAAAGCGCTTATCGTGGACGATGTGCAGGCAAACTGCCGGATGCTGAAGGGCTTGCTTGCGCCGTTCGGCGTTTGTGAGGTGGCCACCACGGGACGCGAAGCCGTGGTCGCGTTCCAGCGCGCATGGAATGCCGGCGAACCGTTCCATCTGATCTGCCTCGACATCATGCTGCCGGACCTTGACGGCCTCAAGGTGCTGGAAGTCATCCGAAAAATGGAAGACGCCATGCACGTAACCGACGATCAGCGCATTCGGGCCGTCATGATTTCCGCGGCAGACGATTTTGACCACCAGGCTCGCGCGCGTACCCTGCATTGCGACGGCTACTTGCAGAAACCCATTTTCCGGAAAGACCTGATCGCCGTGCTCAAGCAAACGCATCTCATCGCGGAAGACGCCTAATCCCGGAAACTGCCAAGTTTCAAGTGAGCATAGCTGTGTTCATGCCGGGCGGAGAAAAACCGCTTCTCCGATTGCCACGCGAATACAAACCCGGTCCAACCGGCCTAGGAAAGGTAGAATGAAATATGGTATCTGAGTTTAATCCAGATTATTCAATTAAGACAGATGGTTCCGAATTTGTGCTTGGGCAGATCGTATGTGTTCGATCAGCTCCAACTATTCGGGGTGCGGTGATATCAGTTATTCCAGGCAAGCCTGAAAATCGTTACAAGGTCTTTGTAAATGACGAAATCCAAACTTTTTATGCTTCTCAGTTACGTGCGGATAATGTTCATGATGATGGTTGTGAATCCTTGACCTGTGAACATTTTCACGCTTACTTAACTGCGTTGCAAATTCAATATCCTGGTCTTTCGACACTCTATTCACTCAATGCCGCCCGAATCGATTTCGTTCCGTATCAATTTCGTCCCGTGTTGAAGTTCATCCGATCGGATCGCCCGCGATTATTGATTGCCGATGGTGTGGGTGTTGGCAAGACCATAGAAGCGGGTCTTATCCTTCGCGAATTGCAGGCAAGGCGTGATATCCGGTCAGTTCTTATTGTGTGCCCTCGCCCGTTGGTGACCGAGCGCAAATGGATGAACGAGATGAAGCGCTTCGAAGAACGTTTTACACATCTCGATGGTGGCACACTTCGCTATTGCATAAACGAGATGGATCTTGAAGGCGTCTGGCCCGAGCAACATCAGAAGGTGATAGTTCCCTATTCCTTGTTCGATGAAGCCTTGCTTTATGGTTCAGGACCTGACAGCAAGCGAAAACGCAAGAAGGGCCTGCTTGATTTGGATCCTCCTCCCCGATTTGATCTTGTTATCGTGGACGAGGCGCATCATATTCGTAATCGGAACACGTTCAGCCATAAAGCTGTGCGCTTTTTCTGTGACCATGCCGAGGCTGTCATCTTCTTGACTGCGACACCGATCCAGCTCGGCTGCAACGATCTTTTTGTTCTCCTCAATACTCTCCGCCCCGACCTGATCATCGATCAGGAGAGTTTTGCACACATGGCGGAACCCAACCCTTACATTAACCAAGCGATATCTTTGGCGCGGATTCAAGAGCCGGAATGGCAAACACGGGCAATCGAGGCCCTTGACCAAGCCGCGGCCACCGCTTGGGGCCGATCTATCTTCCGCCATAATCCGAATTTTATCCGAATACGCTCCAATCTGTTAGAAGGCGATGTCACCACTGAGGAACGTGTTCAAATCATTACGGATATGGAAGATCTACATACTTTCGCGGGGATAATCAATAGGACCCGTCGCAGGGACATAGGCGATTTCACAATACGGAAGCCAGAAACAGTGATCGTCCCATTTACTGTTGCACAGCAGCGTCTGCATGATGAACTTCTCAGGGTTCAGGCCGAGATATTCGACCGGCTTCACGAAGATATCAATGTCAAATTCATGATGACCACAATCAGACGCCAAGCCGCGAGTTGCCTTTTCGGACTTGTGCCCTTTCTTGAGGATA